>JALEOU010000051.1 GCA_022766945.1 Fusicatenibacter sp.
TCCTGCTATAAGTGCGCCCATTTTTCACTGATTATCCTAATTTATCTGTGAATATCCCAAGCCTTATCTTAAAAACCAGCCTTACCAAATTTACCTCGCTCATTGCAATAGTCAATGCAAGTGTGTTTCGCAATTACCTATATAAGATATGAAGTTATGAGTTGCCCGGCAAATGAGCCTGACAACCTTTTGACCCTTCTATCAAGATTTTACAATATACCGGTTGCTGCTGTAAACAAAATTAAATTAACAATCCTAATAACCGCAAAAAATTTTCCATAAAGGAAGCATTTTCCGGCGAGAAAGATATCGTCACAATCCCGCTTTGTGATTATCTGCCATTAAAGCTCACAATGATCAAGCGAAAGAAAACAGGAAATTTTCTGGCTCTGAAAAATCTGTTTCAATTTGTAAAAGGAAATAAAAAAGTGCCGCATCTGCGACACTTTTTGTTGAGCGGAGACGGCGGGATTCGAACCCGCGTGCCCCGGAGGGCAAACGCATTTCGAGTGCGCCCCGTTATGACCGCTTCGATACGTCTCCAAATATGCCTGAAATCCAAAGCACGTTTTTTATTATAGAGCTTTTCAGGGAATCCGTCAACTGGATTTTCAACAGTTTCCCGGGATTTCTTGAATTTCTTTTTTTGTTCCTGCGATACGAACACTATGCAAAATAGAGCTCAACGCAGGCTCCCTTGCGCTCCTTCAAAACGCAGCGGTTCTTAAAAGTTGTTTTCCAGATGCTATTTTTGTACAACTGTTTCGTGTACTGCCTGAACAGTATTATGTGCATTTCGTGGCCTGCTGTGTCGCAGTCTTTTCAGTTTCTTTTTCTGCTTCTTTCGCAGCTTTTTTTACGTTCCGCAGACGACGGAAGAATTCACTGAGCATCTGGCTGCACTCTTCCCGTAATACTCCACGGACGACTTTTACCTGATGATTGAATTCCTGCATCTCCAGAAGATTCAGTATGGATCCGGCACAGCCTGCTTTGGGGTTCATGCTGCCGATCACTACTTCACTGATTCGTGCCTGGACAATGGCACCGGCACACATCTGGCACGGCTCCAGCGTCACGTACAGTGTACAGCCCTCCAGTCTCCAGTCTCCCAGTTTTTTACTGGCCTTGCGGATGGCATTCAGTTCTGCATGGGAAAGCGTATTCTTATCTGTGTTTCTGCGGTTATAGCCTCTGGCAATCACTTTTCCCTCATAGACAATCACGCAGCCGATGGGAACTTCCATCAGTTTTTCCGCTTTTTGCGCCTGATGGATTGCCTGGCGCATAAAATGTTCTCTCTCTTTTGTCTGGGCTGCTTCCCATTTGGCTGTCGTTTCCTCTGTCATACGTTTCCTTCTTTCTAACAGAATGCGCCGTTTCTATTTTTCCCTCCAGGCTCTGCTTTATGCACAGTCTTTCAACTCCTTCACTCATAATTTTGTTTTTTTGCGCATATGGTGAAATAGGCCCGCCGGGCCGGAAAAGTCTCATTTCAGGAGGTTTCACAATGTCTGATTATCGGCGTTTTATCGCTTATCTGTACGAATATCTCAATAATCAAAAAGGCCCCAACTGCGGTTTCGTCCGCGTGGAGGTACAAAACGGCTTCTGCCGTATGGATTTTCAGATCAAGGGCATCGTTCTTCCCCCGGAACATCTTCTCTTCGTCTATGGATTCATCCGCAGGGATCAGAAGCTTTACGGAATTCCCTTAGGGGAGCTCGTCTCCGGAAGAAGCAATATCGCCGGAAAACTCTTTACCCGCACAGACTCTCTGGGACACAGCCGTTACAGTCTTAATGACCTTGGAGGGCTGCTTCTCACAGGCAAGGATCAACGTATCTTTGCCACCCAATGGGATGATCTTCCCATTCTTCCTCAGACCTTTACGCCTTCTCTCCCTGAATCTTCCAGTGTACCTGCCCCCAAAGCTGCTGCTCCGGAAACTGAAAGCCTGCCCGTGAAACCATCCGAACCCGCTCATGACACATCCGTGAAAGAAGAAAAGGATGCTCCCCCGACTGCTTCCAGGGATCTACATATCGCCTCCGTTGAACAGACAAAGGCTACCGATACCGATCGCCCGGTCAGCGATCCAAAGCCCCAGGTTCCCGGTTCCAGCGTCACTCTTTCTTCCGGTTTTGGACGGCTTCAGGCGCAGCTTTCGGCATTTTATCCATTTTCCGATGATGAGCTGACGGATTGCCTTCGTATGGAACCGAAAGATCTGCCCCTGCTTCGCACGGAAGGGTTCCAGGCGGATGACAATCCGTTTCTCTTACACGGTTTCCACAATTACCATCATCTGCTCCTTGCACGCAGTCCGGAACAGAATCTCTGTGTTCTAGGTGTACCGGGCATTTATAATGCAAATGAGCAGTTTATGGCAAGTCTCTTTGGCTATTATCGCTTCAAGCAGGCCAAACGACCGCCGGAACTGGCCCCGCAGGAACGGTTCGGCTACTGGTATAAATATCTTCCCGAGGCCGCGCAGCCGTAACCGATCTTGCCCTGTTCAGTCTACACCGCGGATTCCCACCTTCGAAATACTTTTCTCCAGCATCGCAGCAAACTGCTCCAGCTGTTCTCTGGAATATCCGGAGAAAACGGGATGGATCACCTGTTCCGACTCCCGATAATTCTGAAGGAAATACCGCTTCGCTCCCGAAAGCCACTTTCCGATGGCTTCAAACTCTGCTTTTTGATGAAGTTCTCTTGTGACCGTGGTACGGAATTCATAATCCACCGTTCCGCTCATTAAAAATTCCACCGATTCATTGATCTTTAGCAGATCCATTTTTTTCACCCCGGCCGTCTCAATGTATCTGGCCGGGGAATTTTTGATATCCATCGCTATATAATCAAGAAGTCCCCGTTTAACGAGGCTTTTCAGGATCTCAGGTCGGTATCCGTTGGTATCCAGCTTGATCAGAAACCCCATCTCCCTGACGTTTTCCAGAAAAGGCACAAGGTCTTCCTCCAGTGTCGGCTCACCGCCTGTCACACACACGCCATCCAGGATTCCTTTTCTCTTTCTTAATACCGAAAAAATTTCTTCCTCAGGGATCACAGGCTCCTGATCCGGATGCTGAACCAGATTTCCATTGTGACAGAAAGGACACCGGAAATTGCATCCGCCGACAAACACGGTACAAGCCACTTTCCCCGGGTAATCCAGCAGGGTCAGTTTTTGAAATCCATGAATTCTCATTCTTTCCTGTATTTCTCCGTCTGCTCATGAATCAGCGCCATATCGTCGAAGTAGTTGATCTTCATGGCGTTTTTCACATCTGCAAGTGTCTTTGCAGCAACTTTCTCCGCTTCTTCACTGCCTTTTTTCAGTATCTCATAGATTGCCGGAATATCCTTCTCAAGTTCCTTTCTTCTGGTACGGATCGGTTCCAGTGTCTCCTGCAGCACATTGTTCAGGAACTTCTTCACTTTCACATCACCTAATCCGCCTCTTCTGTAATGACTTTTAAGCTCATCCAGATTTGCGTAGTCCGGCAGATAGCGCTCAAAATGCTCCGGTTTGCAGAAGGCATCCAGATATGTGAAGACACAATTGCCCTCAATCTTGCCCGGATCCTGTACGCGGATATGATCCGGATCTGTAAACATGCTCATGACTTTCTTTTTGATATCTTCCGGTTCCTCTGACAGATAAATACAGTTGCCCAGCGATTTGCTCATCTTTGCCTTTCCGTCGATGCCAGGCAGACGCATACATGCCTGATTGTCCGGAAGAAGGATTTTCGGCTCAACCAGGGCCTCCCCATATACCGAGTTAAACTTGTGAACAATTTCCTGCGTCTGCTCCACCATCGGCATCTGGTCCTCACCAGCCGGAACAGTCGTCGCCTTAAATGCGGTAATATCGGCTGCCTGACTGATCGGATAGGTGAAAAATCCTACCGGAATGCTGGCTTCAAAATTCCGCATCTGAATCTCAGATTTTACTGTAGGATTGCGCTGCAGACGGGAAACAGTCACCAGATTCATATAGTAAAAGGACAGCTCGCACAGTTCCGGAATCTGAGACTGAATCAGAATGGTACTCTTTTTGGGATCCAGTCCGCAGGCAAGATAGTCAAGTGCCACTTCAATAATATTCTGACGCACTTTCTCCGGATTGTCTGCATTGTCTGTCAATGCCTGTGCATCCGCAATCATAATGTAAATTTTATCGTATTCGCCGGAGTTCTGCAGTTCCACACGGCGGCGCAGGGAACCTACATAATGTCCCACATGAAGTTTACCTGTTGGCCGGTCTCCGGTCAGTATAATTTTTCCCATTGTTCTTCTCCTGCCTTCCCAAAATATAATCAAAAATATCAAAATTCATAAACGCATAACCTTTTGACTACTAAGATACCATCATAATACAATCTTGCACAAAAGGCTGTCAATCATTTTCTGTATCGTTACTGTTCAGACGGCAGCGGACGCATACCGATCTACGATGGCGTACAAGCGCCCTTTTTTTGTTTCACTTTTTATGCCGCGGTAGATGAAGCGTCCCATGTGACGGACGGAGATGATATCTCCCTCTTTTGGTACTGCGCTGGCAGAAAGGATCTGGCGCCCGTTGATGTAGACCTGGCCGCCGTCAATCAACGGTACCAGTTTGCTCCGTGAGGTGGAAAATGCCAGTGCCAGCACGGCATCCAGGCGCACCGATGCCACGGTTCCTTCTTTTCGCTGCAATACCGGTGTGCCAATTTTCTCCGGCAGTTGACCGGTCTGTTCGCAGTAGACACTGGTATGACGGACTCTTTTTAGTTCCTGGCAGAGGTATTCTGCCATATCTTCCATACAGACCAGGTAAGCCGTCTTTCCATCCAGCAGGATATCTCCCGTCTTTCCGCGCTCGATTCCAAGATTCATCAGTGATCCCAGAAAATCCCGGTGTGTCAGATCCTCCGCGAATTTGTCGTTCAGAGGTCTGATCTTCACATATGTGATTGGCAGCAGGGAAGAATCCCCCTCTTCTCCGTAGGAGGGCAAAAATAGTGCTGCCCTACGCTCTGCCATCTCATAGCCGCCGTACAGGACATACCGCACACCAGGCATCTTGGCCACGGTGCGGTAGAAAAGATCCTGCTCCGAAAGATTCAGAAATTCCGTATGGGTCGGTACATCTCTGTAGTAACACTGATTTGCCAGATCGGCGATTCGTCTTGGCAGCAGCTGTTCTTCCTCCATATCCTATCTCCTTTTCCTATCTATTTGTTTCCTCTGTTTCAGTTCCGGTATCGAGACATAGCTCATAGCGCCATCCCTTTACAGTTTTCTCATAAGCACGAAATCCCAATCCGGTAAACAACTTTCTGGAGCCTTCATTTTCATCATATATTTCGCCTACCTTCAGCGTTTTATATCCCAGTTCTTTTCCTCTCCGAATCAAAGCTTTTACCACACGGGTACCGATTTTTTTCTGTCTGAGATCCGCTCTTCCGATCACAATCGGCATGTCATCCTTCCAGAATGTCACATCACCAATCGGTTCAAAGCGGTCTTTTTCCTTCCTCTCAATAAAGTACAGCTCCCCGTGCGCATCCAGATAGCGATACATCCGCAGAAGCTGCGCCATATCATAAGGTTCCGGTACTCCATCTACGAGCCGGATCATCTCAACATCCTGATACCACTCCAGTGCAAAGTCGCAGATTCCATCGTATTTTCTCAGGCGAAGCTCCTCATCGACCGGCAAAATTTCCGGCTGCCTGATTCCTTCAATTGCCATATTTTCTCTCCCATTAGAATCTGGTCCATGTCCTGACACACACCACGTTTATTCATCAATCAGCATCGACAGTCCGATTCTCTTTTTGTTCAGATCCAGACTGATTACTTTTACTTCCACAACATCCCCCACGCTGACTGCTTCCAGGGGATGTTTGATAAATTTCTTTGTCATCCGTGAGATATGCACCAGTCCGTCCTGGTGGACTCCAATATCCACAAAGGCGCCAAAATCAATGACATTTCGGACGGTTCCTTTCAGAATCATACCGACTTTCAGATCTTTCATCTCCAGCACATCCGTGCGCAGAATCGGACGAGGCATCTCATCACGGGGATCCCGTCCCGGCTTCTGAAGTTCTTTGATGATATCGCGCAGGGTAATCTCTCCGATCTGAAGCTCCTCCGCCATCTTTTTGTAGTCCTTTATATAGAAGGAAGTCGGCCCCTCAAGGATCTGTTCCGGCCGCATTTTCAGCTTCCGGAACAGTGTTTCTACTGCCTTGTAGCTCTCGGGATGGACCCCTGTGGTATCCAGAGGATTTTCTCCTCCCCGGATTCTCAGGAAACCGGCGCATTGTTCAAAGGCTTTCGGACCCAGTTTGGACACTTTCAGGAGTTCCTGACGGCTTTGGAACCGGCCGTGCTCTTCCCGGTAAGCCACAATATTCTTAGCAATTGTCTTGCTGATACCGGAAATATACTCCAGAAGGGATGCGGATGCTGTATTCAGATCCACACCCACCCGGTTGACACAATCCTCCACTACGCCGCTTAAGGCTTCTCCCAGTTTTTTCTGATTCATATCATGCTGGTACTGTCCCACACCGATGGATTTGGGGTCAATCTTTACCAGCTCTGCAAGAGGATCCTGCACCCGGCGCGCGATAGAAGCGGCACTTCGCTGTCCCACATCAAAGTTCGGAAACTCCTCTGTCGCCAGCTTGCTGGCAGAATATACGGAAGCTCCCGCTTCGTTGGTAATCACATAGGCAACTTTTTCCGGGATTTCTTTCAGGATTTCCACAATAATCTGCTCTGATTCCCGGCTGGCTGTTCCATTGCCCACGGAAATCAGTGTCACATGATATTTACGGATCAGCTTCTTTACGGTCTCCTTGGCATCTGCGATTTTCTTCTCGTTCGTAGGCGCTGTAGGATAAACCACGGTTGTGTCAAGCACTTTTCCGGTTGCGTCCACCACTGCCAGTTTACATCCGGTACGGAAGGCAGGATCCCATCCCAAAACGACCTGTCCGGCGATTGGCGGCTGCATCAGCAGCTGCTCCAGATTCTTCCCAAATACTTTGATTGCGCCGTCCTCAGCCTTTTCTGTCAGCTCACTTCGCGCTTCCCGCTCAATGGCCGGGGCAATCAGCCTCGTATAAGCATCCGCCACAGTTTCTTTCAATACCGGAGAAGTTTCCGGATTGTCTCTTGTGATCACCTTTTTTTCCAGGTACCGGAGAATCTCCTCTGTGGGTGCCTCAACCCTGACTGTCAGAAATTTTTCCTTCTCTCCCCGATTCAGCGCCAGCACACGATGTCCCGCAATTTTGGAAACAGCTTCCGTGAAATCATAATACATCTCGTAGACAGACTGTATCTTTTCGTCCTTCGCTGCGGATACAATCTGTCCTTTTCTCTCCGTTCTCTTCCGGATTTCGGTACGGTAGGCCGCCTCATCTGAAATGCTCTCCGCAATAATATCGCAGGCACCTGCAATCGCCTCCTCTTCCGTTGCCACACCCTTTTCTTCCGACACAAAAGCCTGCGCCTCCTTCTTCAGCGGGCATTTTGTCGTCTGAAGCAGGATGATATTGGCCAGCGGCTCCAGTCCCTTCTCCTTTGCAATGGTAGCTCTGGTTCTTCGCTTTGGCCGATACGGACGGTAAAGATCTTCCACCGTCACAAGCGCAGAGGCCTCCTCGATCGCTTTTCTCAGCTCCGGTGTCAGTTTTCCCTGTTCTTCAATGCTTGCAAGCACCTGTGCCTTACGCTCATTCAAATTCCGCAGGTACATCAGACGCTCATAAAGATTTCTGAGTACCTCGTCATTCAAAGAACCGGTTGCTTCTTTTCTATACCGCGAAATGAACGGAATGGTGTTCCCCTCATCAATCAATTTCACTGCCGCTTCTACCTGCCAGGCATTTACCCCCAGCTCCTGCGCCAGTATCTGATTCATATTCATAATTTCTAACCTCCATCTGACTGGTTACCGGTTACTGTTCAGACGACAACGGACGCTGTGCAGAAAATAGCTCTCGACGCAGGCACGCTCTCGCTACTTCAAAATGCAGCGGTACTAAATTCGCCAGACAAAAAAGCCTGGCTCATTAAGGACCGGCGTTTTTCAAGGGTCTGCTTTCGAGATTCTATTTTTGCACGGCTGTTTCGTATGGCAACCGAACAGCAACTGTTGCAGCTTTTCTTACTTTATTACCTTAGCAAGAGGTCTTGCTTTTGTCAACCACACATGTTAGAATACGGTTAATTATGATTTTGTCATTTATTGATCTGTTTTTGAACTTTAGGAAAAGGAAGGGATATTTTATGAGCGAAAATCAATATGATCCCAATCACACCAATGATCCTGACTATCAGAATGCAAACCCGTATGGGCCTCCTTCGGGACAACGGCCCGGACCTTATCAGCATTATCAGCCACAGCCTCCTGTTCATTACAAGGAGCCCGGTTCTCAAAGTCTCGCTGCTGCTTCCATGGTTATGAGTATCTGCTCTTTTCTTTTTATGATGAGCGGCGGTTTTACAGTCTTTGCAGCCCTTGGAATTCTGTTTGCACTGCTCAGCCGCGGTTCAGGCAAGATGTCAGGTACTGCAAAAGCCGGTCTGATCGGCTCTGTTGCCGGTATCGTAATCGGAATTGTGATCTATATTGTTGTGTTTTTCAGTCTGTTCCGGAATATCGGCATCCAGGATTATCTGGAAGACTATCAGCAGTATTTTAATATTGAGGAATATCAGCAGGAAGAACCGTCCAACGCAGGAAACATTGCCCGGCTTACTGACATCGAAAGGATCTGACCATGAATATGAAAAAGCGAAAATCTTCTGAATTAAAGAAATACTCCCGGGAGGCGATGGTCGGACGTTACGGTGTACTTGCAGGATCCACAGTGATTTATCTGCTTCTCTCCGTTTTCTGTTCTATGATGCCGGCTCTTGTGTTTTCCGGTGATGACCTGTTCAATATCATTTTGTTTTATATCACTACATTCCTGTTCCTGCTGCTTGTCAATCTTCTGAATGTGGGATATGCCAGAATCTGCCTGACCTGTATGCGGGGAGGAAAGCCCTCCGTGGGAGATCTTCTGCATACCTTTTTCCATCATCCGGACCGGTACCTGCTGATGTACCTGATTCCCACCGGTATCAGCTTCGCTATCTCCCTGGCTGCCGATTTTTTCAGTACCTACGGACTGAATCATCTCTTTACGCCCGCCAAAGATACCTATGATACCGTGGTTTTCTCGATGCTGTGCATCCTGGCTGTTTCGGCTCTTTCCGGTCTGCTCAGCCTTCTGGTGCTGCTTCCCTTTTCCATGGCAGGCTATGTGATGCTGGATACACCAGATCTGGGACCTTTGCAGGCACTAAGAGAAAGCTCCCGTTTGATGAAACGAAATAAACTGAGATACCTTTATCTTACCTTCAGCTTCTTTGGCATCTATCTTCTTGGAAGCTGTTCCTGCGGTATCGGTTTTCTCTGGGTGATGCCCTATATGGAGACTACCATCTCTGCTTTCTATCTGGACTTAAAAGAGGAACTGTAATTCATCGTGCGAAAAAATCCCCGTCGGTTTTGTGTACCGGCGGGGATTTTTTCGCAGGTTGTCTCGCAGCTTTTTGTCTGTTTCAAGCTGCATGATCTTTATCTGGAGAACAGATGATCCATCATCTCGCAGCCTCTGGAAACGCTGTTTCCGGAAATAGCTGCCTCCGTTTCATTGTAATGCCAGGAATGATTTTCCGGTTTTGTACTGTCGTACAGAAGATACGGAACCGGGCACGCCACATGAGTGCGCAGCCGGATCGGTGTGGGATGGTCGGGCAATACCAGAAGACGATATTCCATGCCTGCCGCATCGAGCGCCTCCACTGCCGGTTTGATGACCCGTGCATCCAGTGCTTCAATCGCCTGGAGCTTTCTCTCCACACTTCCCTGATGTCCCATCTCATCAGGCGCCTCTACGTGAATATAGGCAAAGTCATAGCCACCGGTTATCAACGCATCGGCTGCTGCCTTCGCTTTTCCTTCATAGTTGGTATTTAACCCGCCGTTTGCGCCTTCCACCTCGATATTATCCATACCGGCGCCGACTGCAATTCCCTTTAGCAGATCAACCGCAGAAATCATGACACCCTTTTTGTGGTACTTTTCCTCAAACGAAGACAGGGCCGGTCTCGTACCTGCTCCCCAGAACCAGAAACTGTTGGCTGGATTCTTTCCTTCCGCCTTTCTTTTCTGGTTCAGTGGATGATTTTTCAGAATCTCATAACTTCTCCTCTGCATTTCAAGGAGCATCTTATCTTTCGGCAGATACTCTCCGATTACACGTCCAAGAACATCATGCGGCGGTGTCAGTTCAACAATACTTCCCTTCTTCCAGATCAGACAGTGACGATAGCTGGTTCCCACATAGAACTGATACTCCTCATTCTGCAGTTCCCGGGCAACCGCCTGCAGCAGAACCGCCGCATCCTCCGTGCTGATCTCATCAGAACTGTGATCCACAATCGCCTGCTCCTCATACGGGAGTCCTTCCGTCTCTGTCAGTGTTACGATATTGCATCGGAACGATACATCCGTGTCCTCCATCGGCACACCGATGCTCAATGCTTCCAGCGGAGAACGTCCCGTATAATATTCCTTCGGGTCATAACCGATCACGGACAGATTCGCCGTATCGCTTCCGGGAGACATTCCCTCGGGAATGGTATTTACCATCCCGATTTCCGCCTTTTTTGCTAATGCATCCATAGTCGGTGTTTTTGCATACTCCAGCGGCGTTTTATCTCCCAGAGCGGAGATCGGCTCATCTGCCATTCCATCTCCTAATACAACCAAATACTTCATAATAATCCTCTCCTCTGCGGGCAGAATCAGCCTGCCCGCTCATCCGCACAGCTTTCCCGGTCATGCGATGAATTTTACAATTTCAGAATCTGGCGCGAATCATGCTAAGGATTCCATCCAGTTTTTCTGCTTTCTCTTTATATTCGTGTTCTGCAATCTCTTCCGTGATGAAAGCAAATTCATCTTTCAGACTTGGAACAGTGACAACATTCACTTTTCCAAAGAGCGCTTCCACTTCCTCCAGGCGCTCGGACAGGCTGCCGCCAAGTCGCACGAAGAAGCGGCTCTTCACATCGTCAATCTTCATCAGTTCCAGCTTCTTGCTGCTCCAATTCATCATGATATTTCTGTGAAGATGCTTTGCGCAGTCCACTACATCGGCTACAACCGCGCTGGCCGTCGGCAGTTTACCGGCACCGCTTCCGTAGAACATGGCGTCACCCAATACATTTCCATGAATAAAGATAGCATTGAATACGCCATTGACACTGAACAGCGGGTTGTTCTGATCAATCATAACCGGACTTACCATCGCATAGAACCCATCTCCCACTTTGCGGCTGGTCGCCAGTAATTTAATACTCGTGCCCATAACGGTAGCATATTTGATATCCTCCGCCGTAATTTTTGTAATTCCCTCTGTATAGACATCTTCGTAATTGACATGATTTCCATAAGCCAGAGATGAAAGAATCGCAATCTTACGGCAGGCATCATATCCCTCCACATCAGCCTCCGGGTTCCGCTCAGCGTACCCCAGACGCTGCGCCTCTTTGAGTACATCCGCAAAATCAGACCCGTCACTTGCCATCTTACTGAGGATATAGTTGGTGGTTCCGTTCAGAATACCGGTCACTTCATCAATCTCATCCGCAGTCAGTGAGGAATTCAGCGGGCGAATGATCGGAATTCCGCCTCCGCAGCTCGCCTCAAACAGATAGTTAATATCTTTTGACTTTGCAATCTCCAGAAGTTCCGTGCCGTGGCGCGCAACCAGCTCTTTGTTGGATGTGCAGACACATTTGCCCGCCTCAAGGGCACGTTTGGTGAATGTATAAGCCGGCTCAAGTCCTCCCATCACCTCGACGATAATCTGAACTTCCGGGTCGTTAATGATCGTCTCAAAATCATGAACCAGAACTTCTTCCACAGGATCTCCGGGGAAATCCCGCAGATCCAGAACATACTTGATATTGATCTCGTCCCCTGCTTTTTTATTAATGCTTGCATGGTTCGTATTAATAACCTCCACGACACCGGAACCTACAGTGCCGTATCCTAATACCGCGATCTGAATCATATCTTTTTCCTTTCTGTCAGGACTCCTGTCCCAGTATTTTAAAATAATGAATTCCCTCCCGGGATTCAATTTCTTCCACCATAGCGGAAGCATCTCCCAATTTCTCTGCAATATCCACACTGATTGTCAGGGACGCAACCCCATTAAGCGGAATCGTCTGATGAATCGTCAATATATTTCCATGATACTGTGCGATGATCTTCAGCACATCTGAGAGCAATCCCGGTTCATCATCCATCTGCAGAATAAACGTAATCGTTTTCCCCTTCGCATTGTCATGGAAGGGAAGAATATCATCTTTATATTTATAGAAGGAACTCCGGCTGATGCCGGCTTTTTCCGTAGCTTCCTGAACAGTCAGTTCTTTTGTATCCATCAGACGCTTTGCCTCAATGACCTTCAACAGAACATCCGGAACCGCTTTTTCCTTGATTACATAATATTTTGTCTTCTCTTCCCGCATGGCAATCCCCCGTGTTTCGTAATATCTTTCCAGGAAATACATTTGTGCTCACAGGAAAGATCGTACCACATTCTGTTTCTGTGTGCAAGGAAATTTTTTCGCTTAACCGGTGATCATGTCATTTTCAGTCAGTAAGATCAGCACTAGAATCCCCGGCTTCCTCCGCCGTGGCTGCGTCCGCTCGAAGCGGTATGTACACTGCTTCCTCCGCCTCCCGAATGTCCTCCGTCATTTCCCGGAGGTGGATTCTTTGGTATCTTTCTCGTGATAATATGGCGGTCGATCAGGGCATCTCTCTGCTCCCGGATCTTCACATCTCCAAGTCTGGCATAGTTTCGCGCTCCTGTATTTTTCTTTTTCCGGTAACTGCTGCGGATGCCGGAATATACGGCAAGCGCAGCTATCACTCCACAGATCGCGGAAAACAGGAACTCCCAGACAGAAAGAGTGCGATAATGAATGATTTTTCCATTCTCGTCAACCAGGTAATCTCCCTCTGAAACACCGCGGTCATAGCTCTCCAGAGACATGGAAATCATCGTCTCAAATGCTTTCGCATAATCCCCATCTGCCGCATACTCGCTGGCAGAATCCAGAATATCATCGATCTCACGATCTGACAGATAATAGCGCATAATTCCAGATGTCGAAATAACGATCTGACGCTGTCCCATGTCAATCAGAAGGCAGATTCCGTTTTCATCCTTCTCATTGGGATACTTCTTGTCGAAAAAATCATCTGCGATTTCCTGAGACTCTTTTGTCCCGCTGCTGTATTCCGTCAGAATCACCATGTGACTTTTGGTTTTCTCCTCAAAGCTTCTGCAGCCATCTTCCAGTTTTGCCGACTCACTCTCATCAAGAATCCGGGCATTGTCATAGACATACTGGTCATCTGCCCGCACAGCCGATGCGCCAGAGAAAACACACAGGCAGGAGAACATCAGTACCGCGAGAACTCTGCGTTTCATTCGGAATAGAACTCTCATAGAAAATATCCTCCCACCATCATAAGCACCATCACAAGCAATCCGCTGATTACAGAAGTAATGGCAGCCTTTTTGCCATCTACGGGAAAATCACCGTTTATTTTTCCGGTCTGCCCATTCATGGCATAATAATAGATTTTTCCGTTCTTTCCCGGATAGGTCAAGGTCCACACCGGACAGAGCACATACTGCCAGCGATCCACGATTGTCCGGACACTGGTTTGTTCCGCTTCCATTGACGAATAGCCCTCGGCTTCGTTTTTCAGTGCATTCTGCACCATCGTATCCCGCTCCGCCCGGAGTTCTTCTTCCACATCTTTTCTCTCGATATCCCTTTTCTCCGCCTGAAAACCGGACAGGTAACCCATGGAAAATTCTTTGATCCCATCCGGTTTGTAAGGCAGTACGCATTCCATCAGATCTTTATCCGCTTTTTTCAATGCATTTCTGGAAAGTCCGCCAACCTCCACGGTTCCCTCACGTCTCACATCATAGACGCTGGTTTCTGTATATTCCATATCTCCGGCCCGCCAGATCCGGATCTTCCTGCCTTTGGCACGATAACTGGCATCAAAAGTTCCCCCGTAGATCCAGTATGGAAAATATACACCGGTCATTTTTTTCAGCTGTTCTTTGTCAAAAAAGTCTCTGGGGATAAATTTCTTTTTCTTTACATAGGTCAGAAATTTTTCCACTGCCTGTTTCCGGTCTATCGCAAAGGGAATCACCCGATCCGGCAGATATTCACCGGAGAGCCGTCCGGTAAGGATCACCGGGTTGTGACAGTAAAAGCAGAAAGTAGCTGCTGTCGTCTCATCGGTAATAATCTCCGCACCACAGCTCGGACATGTGTAGATCACAGCTCCGGTTTTCTCCGCATTTCCCTTTTCTGCTGTGCTTTCCCGCTCTTTGGTGTCCTCATCAGCGGATTGCTCTTCCCCTTCTGCTTCCGGATTGGCACTCCTTACCTCTTCCTCTGAGAATTTCGACATACAGTACTCACACTTATACTGACCGCTGCCCGGGTCGAAGATCAGTTCTCCTCCGCAGTTGGGACATTTATATGTTATGACGGACATGTTTCGTCCCTCCTTTTTCAAACACCGCTGTTACGGTCTTGCCTTACCACAGTTGGAACAGAACTTTCCCTGATTCTGTGTTCCGCAGCTGCAGGTCCAGCTTCCCGTTTCCGGGCGCTTTGCTCCGCAATTAGAACAAAAGTTTCCGGTATTTTCTGTTCCGCAGCTGCAGGTCCATCCCTGTTTTGGAGCCGGCTTTTTGCTTCCGCAGTTGGAACAGAAGTTTCCGGTATTTTCTGTTCCGCAGCTGCAGGTCCAGACATCTTTCTGCTCTTTTTCAGCTTTTGCAGCAGCTTCTTTTTGCTGATTCATCTGCATCTGGGAAAGATTCACTGCGGATGCGGAATTCATCGCGGATCCGGCTGCGTTCATCCCCAGATTCATTCCCATAAATCCAGCCATAGCTCCATTGGGATTTGCAGCTGCTTTTTCCATACTCCGCGCAAATGCACCCTGTACATAACCTTCCCGCACTGACGGATCGGACATCATAGCGCCCTGATTGCGCATCTGAATCAGGTTCTTCGATTCTTCATCATAGGAAACGCTGGCGATCGCCACAGACTGAATCTCGATTCCGCGCATACTTCTCCAGCTCTCATCCATGGCATCCGCCATATAGCGTGAAAGCTCGATGCTTTTGGACGGTACATAAGAGATCCGGATTCCATCCGCAGACATCTGATTGATGGACGCCTGAAGTCCTTCCAGAAACTCATTCATATACTGCTCATTGATATCTTCAATCTCAACTCTTGATGCGTTTCTCGGAACTGCTTCTGCGTAGAAACGGATCGGATCAGTAATCCGGATGGAATAGGTTCCATGAGCCCGAAGAAACAGCTCTGCATTATAGAAATTGTCAAAATAACTGACCGGATTGCGGGTTCCAAACTTAATTCCCTTAATTTCCTGCAGATTGACATAATATACTTTCTGATTTCTCGGAGTCTGCCCTCCGAAACGGAGACGGTCAAAGGTTTCTTTCACCGCATTTCCCAGATTTCCGTCAAACATGGACGGCATGGAAGAATTATCCACCGTGTAATATCCGGGCTCTGCCGTGTAATCCACGATTTTTCCACCATCCACCAGCATCATAAACTGGTTGTCATACACCCGGATCACAGAACCATTGGAGATTGTCTGGGCGGTTCCCTTTTTGTTCTGTCCTCTGCGGACAGGGATTCCTTCTGTCAGTACCGTATGCTCACCCATCTCATACGGTTCGATTGTCTCGAGCCACTGGTCTGCAAGCCCTCCGCTCATTGCCTGCACTGCTGCTTTGATAATTCCCATCTCATCTGCCTCCTTATATCTGCAATTACCCCCAACCGTTCGGGCGGTATTGCCGTTTTTATAGCAAAAGAGCATTTCTTTTGTCGGAGTTCAAAGTATTCCGCCAGAAATGCTCCTTTTCCAAGCTGTTTTACACGGACCACATTCGTCCGTTTTATTCATCCTCTTTCTCTTTGGTGCCAAGAGCGATCCATTTCAGATATGCGTTAATAAACAGATCGATACTTCCATCCATGACCGCATCTACATTTCCTGTCTCTGCGTTGGTACGGTGGTCCTTGACCATCGTATACGGCTGCATAACATAAGAACGAATCTGATTTCCCCAGCCGATCTCGGTCACTTCTCCCCGGATATCACTGAGCTTCTCTGCCTGTTCCTGCAGTTTCAGCATGTAGAGTTTTGCTTTCAGCATCTGCATTGCCTTGTCTTTGTTCTGGAACTGAGAACGCTCATTCTGACAGGTTACAACAATTCCCGTCGGCATATGCGTGATTCGGATTGCCGAAGACGTCTTGTTGATATGCTGTCCGCCGGCACCGCTGGAGCGATAGGTATCAATCCGGATGTCCTCATCCCTGATCTCCACATCAATCTCTTTGTCAATATCCGGCATCACATCACAGGAGACAAAAGAAGTCTGTCGTTTTCCTGCTGCGTTGAAGGGTGAAATGCGTACCAGACGATGCACACCTTTCTCTGATTTCAGATAGCCATATGCATTTTCTCCGTTGACCTGGAATGTCACTGATTTTACGCCTGCCTCGTCACCCTCCAGGAAGTCCAGCTCTTCAATGGAAAAGCCCTTCCGTTCTGCCCAGCGGGTATACATCCGGTACAGCATACCGCACCAGTCGCAGGCTTCCGTTCCGCCTGCTCCAGCATTCAGCTTGATGATGGCATTGTTCGTGTCAAACTCTCCCGACAGCAGCGTCTTGATCCGGATCGCATCAAAGGATGCCTTAAATTCATCCAGCATTTCCTGAATCTCAGGAATGACAGACGGGTCATTTTCCTCATAGCCCATCTCGATCAGGGTTTCCATATCTTCTTTCGCACTGATCAGTTTCTGGTAGGTGTCCCGGTCCTCTTTCATACTGCTCAGCTGTTTCATCAGATTCTGTGCTTCCTCCGGACGATCCCAGAAATCGGGTTCCTCCATCTTACGCTCTAATTCTTCGATCCTCTGCTCTTTGTTAGCGAGGTCAAAGTGAATCCCTCACTTCCACTAATGGTTTGTCGTAGGTGTTCAATTCACTCTTGAACTGGTCTAATTCTACCATAAGTTTCACCTGCTTTCTTTTTGATTTTTTTCTGTATTTTACGCCATCTTGCGGCCGCAGCACTGCTTATATTTCTTGCCGCTTCCGCATGGACACGGATCGTTCGGATAGATCTTCTTTTCCGTGCGCTGTTTCGGTTTCTTCGGACCGGATTCATCTTTGTTGGTTCCGGTCACCTTTGCAACCTGCTCACGTTCTACTTTCTGCTCCACTCTCACATGGAACAGCAGCCGGACGGTATCCTGCTGAATGGATTCCAGCATCTCATTGAACATGTCGTATGCTGCCATCTTATACTCAACCTTCGGGTCACGCTGTCCGTACGCCTGAAGCCCGATTCCCTCGCGCAGCTGGTCCATATCGTCAATGTGATCCATCCATTTCTGGTCAATGACTTTCAGAAGGACAACCCGCTCCAGTTCACGGATCTGTTCTGCCTCAGGGAATTCTGCTTCTTTTTCATCATAGAGCTTCACTGCTTCCTCTTTCAGCTCCTGCTTCAGCTCATTCTTTGACATGTTTTTCACACGTTCCAAAGTGATCAGTTTCAGCGGGATAATCGAGCGCAGCACCTCATTGAGTTCCACCAGATTCCATTCTGACGTTTCCGAATTCTCTCCGATGCAGGTATCCACAATTCCGTCGATGGTATCTGCAATCATCTTGAAAATGGAATCGCGCATATTCTCCCCGTCCAGCACACGGCGTCTCTCTTTATAGATGATTTCTCTTTGCTCGTTGTTTACCTGGTCGTAATCCAACAGATTTTTACGGATTCCGTAGTTATTTCCCTCAATCTTCTTCTGTGCTTTTTCTATCGCGGAGGAAAGCATCTTATGTTCAATCTGCTCATTCTCCGGCACACCCAGAGATTTGAATACCCCCATCAGTTTCTCAGATCCGAACAGGCGCATCAGATCATCCTCCAGGGAAATATAGAAACGGGATTCACCCGGATCTCCCTGACGTCCGGAACGTCCGCGAAGCTGATTATCGATACGGCGGGATTCATGGCGTTCCGTACCTACAATCTTAAGACCGCCTGCCGCTTTTGCCACTTCATCCAGCTTAATATCCGTACCACGGCCTGCCATGTTAGTCGCGATCGTCACGGCACCAGCCTCCCCGGCATGCGCTACAATCTCCGCCTCCAGCTCATGGAACTTGGCATTCAGTACCTGATGCTGGATACCTTCGCGGCGCAGCATCTTGCTTAACAGTTCTGATGTCTCGATGGTAATCGTACCCACCAGCACCGGCTGCTGTTTTGCGTGAGCTTCCTTCACTGCCTCCACAACAGCATGAAATTTTTCTTTCTTTGTCATGTAAACGGCATCTTCCATGTCTTCGCGGATGACCGGTTTGTTGGTCGGAATCTCGATGACATCCATGCCGTAAATATCACGGAATTCCTGCTCTTCCGTGAGTGCGGTACCTGTCATACCTGCCTTTTTCTCGTATTTATTAAAGAAGTTCTGGAACGTGATCGTAGCAAGGGTCTTGCTCTCACGTCTTACCTTCACATGTTCTTTTGCCTCGATTGCCTGATGAAGGCCGTCAGAATAACGGCGTCCCGGCATGATTCGGCCGGTAAATTCATCAACAATCAGTACCTCATCGTCTTTCACCACATAGTCCTTGTCTCTGTGCATCAGATAATTGGCGCGCAGAGCCAGAATAATATTGTGCTGAATCTCCAGGTTTTCCGGATCCGACAGATTCTCCAGATGGAAGAAATTCTCCACTTTATGAACTCCGTCTTCGGTCAGTGTGATGACTTTATCTTTCTCATTGACGATAAAATCTCCGGTCTCCTCGATTTCCTCGCCCATGATCGCTGTCATCTTGGTCATCTCACCGCTGGCTTCCCCTCGCTCCATCTGATGAGCCAGGATATCACAGGTCTCGTACAGTTTTGTGGATTTACTGCTCTGTCCCGAAATGATCAGCGGCGTTCTCGCCTCATCGATCAGCACAGAGTCGACCTCGTCGATAATACAGTAGGCCAGCTCCCTCTGTACCAGCTGCTCCTTGTAAATCACCATATTGTCACGCAGGTAGTCAAAACCAAGTTCATTATTGGTCACATAAGTGATGTCACAGGCATAGGCTTTGCGGCGCTCATCGTTCTTCATATCATTGAGCACAACACCGACTGTCAGTCCAAGAAACTCGTGAACCTTTCCCATCCACTCGGCATCACGGTTTGCCAGATAATCATTGACCGTTACAATGTGGACTCCCCGGCCCGTGAGCGCGTTCAAATATGCCGGAAGCGTTGACACCAGAGTTTTTCCTTCGCCTGTTTTCATCTCGGCGATTCGTCCCTGATGAAGAATGATTCCTCCGATGAGCTGCACCCGATAATGTTCCATTCCAAGGACTCGCCTGGCTGCCTCACGGACCGTCGCATATGCCTCCGGGAGAATAGAATCCAGGGTCTCTCCTTTTGCGTAACGCTCTTTATATTCCTTCGTCTTTCCCCGCAGTTCCTCATCAGAAAGCTTCTGCATATCCGGACGAAGGGATTCGATCTTGTCCACCATGGGCATGATCCGCTTCAGTTCCCTCTCACTGTGGGTACCAAAGATTTTTTCTGTAAATTTCATGCGTAATACACTCCTAATTTTTATAATGAATGGACATGTCTGTTTTCACAGATGCTGCCCAAAGTGAAAGGCCATGAGCGAGCACAGAAATGCTCTACAATCACTGTCCGTATTCGCCCTTCCTGCGTCTGCCGGGGCACTTTGGTACTTTCAAACACCGCAAACAGGCAGGATAATGACATTTTTACATACTGCCTATATTCTACCACCTTTGGGACAATATAACAATGAATTTTTCGTAAACAAATTGTGGGCTTTTTCACGTCTGCTTTCGAGATGCTATTTTTGCACAGCTGTTTCGCATGACCTCTGAACAGCAGTCCGAAATGTCTGAAAAAAGTATGAATTTTCTAAATTCTATTGCAATCTTTTGCCTGGATTGCTATAATATAGTTACTTACAGGCGGCGCAAAACATGTGTCTGTAAAATTCAGAGCAAAGGGGTTGGGCATTATGAAGATTACCATCAGTGGAAAGAATATCGACGTAACAGAGGGATTAAGAGCTGCAGTAAATGAAAAACTCGGTAAACTGGAGCGATATTTTACACCTGAGACGGAAGTCATCGTAACATTAAGTGTAGAGAAGGAAAGACAGAAAATAGAGGTCACCATCCCAGTCAAAGGAAACATCATTCGCTCCGAGCAGGTAAGCAATGATATGTACGTATCCATCGACCTGGTAGAGGAGGTTATTGAGCGCCAGCTTCGCAAATATAAAACAAAGATAGTGGACAAACAGCAGGATTCCAGCAATTTCCAGAAAGCATATCTGGAACACGATTATCTGGAAGATGAAGATATTCAGATCATCCGCACAAAGAAATTCGGTATGAAGCCGATGTATCCGGAAGATGCCTGCGTACAGATGGAACTTCTCGGACACAATTTCTTCGTATTCCGCAATGCAGAGACAGAAGAAGTCAATGTGGTATACAAACGGAAAAACAACACCTACGGTCTGATCGAACCTGAGTGTTAAGAAAGAATCGAGTAGGAGGCGGTGATTAGCCGCCGTCCTCTCACACCACCGTGCGTACCGTTCGGTACACGGCGGTTTCAATAGTTGACGTGCATAGACTGATATGCTGTGGCTAAATCATAGAAGCCCCAGTGTATCAGTCTTTC
>JALEOU010000052.1 GCA_022766945.1 Fusicatenibacter sp.
TCCTGCTATAAGTGCGCCCATTTTTCACTGATTATCCTAATTTATCTGTGAATATCCCAAGCCTTATCTTAAAAACCAGCCTTACCAAATTTACCTCGCTCATTGCAATAGTCAATGCAAGTGTGTTTCGCAATTACCTAAAAAAAGACTGTGTGATTGACATATTGAATGATATATTCCCAGGGAAGAACGTGAAGCTGGGTCAGAAGGATGGAACCGGAAAATACAGCGATACGCATGACTGAAAAAGACGGTTTCTTCTGACGAATGATCATCCCGGTGAAAATGACTCCAAGCCACAACAGAAATGTGGTAGCAAGAATCCGTTTGGCGGTAAGCCCATAGGCAAAAATATACAGAAACATTTTGCTGAGCGCGGTAGCAATCAGTAAAAGAGTGAGCACGGAAAGGAACAGATCCATGATGCGCAGCGCATGGTGATCGTCCGGAGCCGCTTTCGCACAGAAATTGCAGAAGACGAGAAGCAGGAGATTGAATGCACTGATTTTGCACAACTCGAAAAATCCCTGCCGTGCGTACTCTGCGTAAGTAAATCCGTCCGGACGTATCCCGGCAAAGGCCGAAAAGAAATAGCTTCCCTGTAAAGCGATGAAGATACAGTAAAAAATGCAGACAAGTCCCAGCACGGTGCAGACCGCCAGATTCGTCAGAAAACGAAGCGACGACTGCAGACGGGAAACCCGATCCGGGTCCGGCAGCGCTCTGTTTCTCCGATACATACTTCCGAACACAAGGCTAAAGATACAGAAGGAAACCGGGAGAGAGAAAAGGAGACGAAAGATATGGATCGCAAAATGGCTCCCGATATAATCTGAGACGGAAAGTATCAGATTGTTGAAATTTGTATCTGCACTTGAGAGGAGCGGCAGCACAACAGCAAGCACAGGGACGGAAATTCCGATTCCAAGCAGCAAAGAGAGGATCTTCTGACTGGAGCTGTTCTTTTTCAGTTCTTTCCCCCAGATGCGCCACTGACATGCAAAGTTGGAAAAAGGAAGAATCAAAAAAGCATTTGCCCCATCCAGGAAAGCCCAGTTGGAAGTTGTTCCTTTTGCCAGAGCGCCGGAAGCCGAGAGAGTCCAGTAAGCAGCGAGTAAATAGAGGGTCAGAAAATGCAGAAGTTCAAACAGGCTCCAGAAGGAAAAGGATATTCCGGCAGCGAACAGAAGCACCAGATAAAACCAGCTTTCTTTTACCGGTTTTCTTCCGGAGAGATAAAGCCATGATAACACAAAGATAGCATAAGCGACAGTAAAAACTGTCATTTTCTCAGAAAAATAATCGCTGGAAAAAGTGTAAACAAACCAAAAACCGAGAAAAAATGCCAGTAACGAAAAAATCACATCCAGACGATGGTAGACAAACGGGGCGGACGGCGGATCAGACGCTGAAACAGCCGCAGAATCAGTTATGGAATCCGTCGTAGAATCAGAAACAGTGTCTTCATAAATTTTCATATAGCGATCTCCTTATACAGAATAAAGAATTGCTGCCAAAGATCTCCATGGCAGCATCAACAGGTACGTGTCGAATTCGGCCTGAGAAAAGAATAGCAGATGAAAAGAGAAATGTCAATAAAAATATATCGTAAAACAATAAATAAATATCGCATAAAAACAGGCATCAAGCTACTGTTCAGACAGAACGTGAAACAACCCTGGTTTTCCGGTTTCCGATGCTTCACATTCCCAGGGATCTGTGTTAAGATGAAAGCAGATTTGACCGGTAAAATGGTCAGAAAGAAAAAGAGAGGCGAATGTCATGTATGATAAACTGACAGAAAATGATATTAAAAAAATGCAGGAGGAAATTGACTATCGGAAGCTGGTAGTGCGTCCCAGGGAACTTGAGGCAGTCAAGGAGGCAAGAGCTCAGGGGGATCTGAGCGAAAACTTTGAGTATAAGGCAGCGAAACAGGATAAGAATCGGAATGAAAGCCGTATCCGTTATCTGGAACGCATGATTAAGACGGCACATGTCATATCGGATGAGTCGAAAGAAGATGAAGTAGGTCTGAACAACACAGTTCAGGTCTATATTGAGGAAGACGATGAGACGGAAACCTATAAGCTGGTCACAACTGTTCGTGGGAATTCTCTGAAAGGCTATGTCAGCATTGATTCTCCGTTAGGGAAAGCAATCCTCGGGCACAAGGTCGGCGATCGCGTAACCGTCCGGGTCAGTGATTCCTACAGCTATGATCTGATCATCCGATCGATTGAAAAGACAGCGGATGAAGACGATGAACTGAGAAGTTTCTGAATCAGGGACAGAACGACGGACCGGACAAAGAAGGAAAACGGATAAAAGGAGAGAACATTATGGAGAAAATAGCGAGTTTTACCATTAATCATATCAAATTACAGCCGGGGATCTACGTATCCCGCAAAGACCGGGTAGGCAACAGTACGGTCACTACCTTTGATCTTCGCATGACTTCACCGAATGAAGAACCGGTGATGAATACGGCAGAGGTGCATACGATCGAACATCTGGGCGCTACATTTCTGCGAAACAGGGAAGGCTGGAAGGAAAATGTCGTATATTTTGGACCGATGGGCTGCCGGACCGGCTTTTATCTTCTGCTGGCGGGGGACTATACTTCCAGCGAAATCGTACCGCTCGTGAAGGAAATGTTTGAATTTATCCGTGATTTCAGAGGGGAAGTGCCTGGAGCATCTCCCATGGACTGCGGAAATTATCTGGATATGAACCTGCCGATGGCAAATTATCTGGCGGAGAAATATCTGAATCAGGTGATTGAGGGAATTGAGGAATCCCGCCTGGTATATCCGGAATAAGGTCGTGCGCCTGGTGCTTTTGGGAGCTGTCACGGGAAGTACAATTTGAGAGAAAAAAGGAGAAGAAAAGATGAGAACAATGGAAAATGAGAAGCTTCGTGTCACAGTCAGTGATCATGGCGCGGAACTGTGCAGTATCTATGACAAGGAAGAAGAGCGGGAAGCAGTATGGACAGCGGATCCTGCCTTCTGGAACCGTCATGCACCGGTCCTGTTTCCCTTTGTTGGAAAGGTAAACGGCGGATATTATACCCATAAAGGGGTAAGATATCCGATGGGTCAGCATGGATTTGCCCGGGATAAAGAATTTGAGTGTCTGGAAAATACGGAAAGCAAAACGGTACATCGTCTGGTTTCTGATGAGAATACAAAAGCGGTCTATCCTTTTGATTTCGCACTGGTGATTACCCAGGAATTGCAGGACCGTACACTGAAAGTGACCTGGCAGGTGGAAAACACAGGGGATGATATACTCTACTTCTCAATCGGAGGTCATCCTGCGTTCCTTGTTCCCGGGCAGTATGAGATTACATTTAATCAGGGCCTGGAAAATCATGAGGAAGATCAGCTTACATACTGTCTGATCGATCCGGAGACAGCAGGTGTGGATTTTGCCAATCCCAGGACCCTGAAACCGGAGAACGGCAGAATTTCCTACAATCGTCACATCTTTGATCAGGATGCGCTGATCTTTGATGAATGTCAGATCGAACGTGTAGGGATTGAGGCAGATGGAAAGAAACTGGTGACACTGACCTGTCAGGGATTTCCAAGTGTCGGCATCTGGTCGAAACCAAAAACGGATGCCCCGTTTGTCTGTCTTGAGCCGTGGATTGGCCGCTGTGATAATGTAGGGTTCGATGGGGAGCTGAAAGAAAAATATTGCGAACAGCATCTGGAACCGGGAAAAGTATTTTTGGCTTCCTATACTATAACGGTAGGAGAATAAGAAAAATGGAGAAAGAAGATACAGAGAAACCGGATGATATACCATCGGGTGATACGGAAGTGAAAAAGGCGAAAAAGAATTCCAGAGATATGACAGAGGGAACGATCTGGAAACATATCGTAATGTTTGCAATTCCGCTTCTGATCGGCAATTTCTTTCAGCAGTTTTATAATGCAGTGGACAGTGTCGTAGTCGGTAATTATGTCAGCAAACAGGCACTGGCTGCAGTGGGTTCGACGGGGCCTGTGATCAATACGCTGGTCGGTTTCTTTATGGGACTTTCCACCGGTGCAGGTGTCGTGATTTCCCACTATTTTGGGAAAAAAGACGACAGGGAGCTGCATGAAGCCATTCATACGACAGTACTTATGACGCTTCTGCTTTGCGTTGTGATGACAATTGTGGGAATCGCAATGGTACCGTTTATGGTAAACTTTATGAAAACACCGCAGGATGTTGTGAAAGAGTCTACAGAGTATCTGCGGATTTACTTCGCGGGCGTTACAGGTCTGATGGTATATAATATGGGTTCCGGTATTTTGCGTGCAGTAGGAGATTCCAGACGCCCGCTTTACTTTTTGTGCATCTCTTCGGTGATCAATATTGTGCTGGACCTGGTATTTGTCATTGTACTTGATATGGGAATTGCAGGTGTGGCCTGGGCAACGGTAATTTCACAGGTGATTTCTGCCGGTATGGTATTGGTGGTACTGACGCGTACCCATGAGAATTACCGCCTGGACTTAAAAGATCTGCATCTGTCGATGAGAATCTTAAAGAGGATCTGTGTAATCGGATTTCCGGCAGGCTTACAGATGGCGGTCACGTCCTTTTCCAATGTATTTGTACAGTCTTATATCAATCGTTTCGGATCTGCATGTATGGCAGGCTGGACCTCGTATAATAAAGTTGATCAGTTTGTGATTCTGCCGATGCAGAGCCTGTCACTGGCAGCAACCACATTTGTAGGACAGAATGTGGGGGCCCGGCAGATGGAACGCGCCCATGAGGGGAGAAAAACGGCTCTTAGAATATCCATCTATGTCACTGTGGTACTGACAGTCATTCTTTTTGCAGCAGCAACACCGATTATCCGGATGTTTACACCGGATGAGGAAGTACTCAGATACGGACGTATTTTTGTACAGTTTATGGCACCATTTTATGTGTGCTGCTGTTTTAATCAGATTACGGCAGGTACGCTTCGCGGTTTTGGAGATGCCAATGGTCCGATGCTGATCATGCTGTGCAGCTTTGTTCTCTTCCGTCAGATTTACCTCGCAGTCAGCACTTATCTGGTGAGTAGTATTTATGTGGTAGCATTTGCCTATCCGGCAGGATGGATTGTCTGCAGTCTTGCGATTGGCTTTTATTATCGGAAAACCAGGGCATCCTTAAAAAACAAAGCTTGACAAAATGGGTTTCTATGGTATAGGCTAAAGAAATCAGAGAGAAAATTCGATTGTGATACGGGTTCTGACCTGTGCCACAGGAAAAAGCGATGATGAGACGAGTACATCCCGGGAATGTGCCAGAGAAAGGTCCAGGTTTGGTGGAAGGATCTGACAGGAACGAGATGGAAGACCAGCTCTGAGTGACCCCAATCCGGTCCGGTGACTCCGTTATTGTCAAATGAGTGGTTTTAGCAGACAAAATGGGTGGAACCGCGGTGAGACAAGAATCATCGTCCCTTCTGATGTGCAAAGAATGCATGTCAGAAGGGATTTTTTGGTTTATCAAAGAAAGCAGAGGGAAAAAAGATGATTATTACTTTAAAAGATGGAAGTACAAAAGAGTATGCACAAAGCAAATCGATCTATGAAATTGCGGCTGATATCAGTGAAGGGCTTGCGAGAATGGCATGTGCCGGTGAGGTAGACGGTGAGGTAAAAGATCTCCGTACGGTGATTGACGGTGACTGCCACCTTGCGATTCTGACCTTCCAGGACGAAGGGGGAAGGGCAGCATTCCGCCACACGACCTCCCATATCATGGCACAGGCGATCAAGAGACTGTATCCGGATGCGAAATTAGCCATAGGACCTTCAATTGCGGATGGATTTTATTACGATATTGACCGGGAAAAGCCGCTTACCAGCGAGGATCTGGAAAAAATAGAAGCGGAAATGAAAAAGATTGTCAAAGAGGATCTGAAAATTGAGAGATTCGAACTGCCCCGCGCGGAGGCAGTCGAATTAATGAAAGAGAAAGAAGAGCCCTACAAAGTGGAACTGGTTGAGGATCTTCCGGAAGATGCAGTGATCAGCTTCTACCGACAGGGAGAATTCACAGATCTGTGTGCTGGACCGCATCTTCTCAGCACAAAGCCGGTAAAGGCGTTTCGTCTGACGAGTCTTGCAGGCGCCTACTGGAGAGGCAGTGAGAAGAATAAAATGCTCCAGAGAATTTACGGAACATCCTATACGAAGAAGGCGGATCTGGAAGAGTATCTGCACAGGATGGAAGAAGCCAAAAAACGAGATCACAGAAAGCTCGGAAAAGAACTGGGCCTGTTTATGATGTGTGAAGACGGTCCCGGGTTTCCGTTTTTTCTGCCAAAAGGAATGGAACTGAAAAATGCTCTGATGGGATACTGGAGAGAGATCCACCGGAAGGCCGGTTACGTGGAGATTTCCACGCCGATCATCCTGAACCGCAGATTATGGGAAACTTCCGGTCACTGGGATCATTATAAAGAAAACATGTATACAACAGTGATTGACGAGGAAGATTATGCAATCAAGCCGATGAACTGCCCGGGCGGCGTTCTGGTATACAAATCAGAGCCGCGCTCCTATCGGGATCTGCCCCTTCGTCTCGCGGAGGTTGGCCTGGTGCACCGTCATGAGAAATCCGGACAGCTTCACGGACTGATGCGCGTCCGCTGTTTTAACCAGGATGATGCGCATATCTTCATGACAAAGGAGCAGATCAAGGATGAGATCAAAGGTGTTGCAAATCTGATTGATCAGGTCTACAGCCTGTTCGGATTCAAGTATCATGTAGAGCTTTCTACCAGACCGGAAAACAGTATGGGAAGTGATGAGGACTGGGAGATGGCAACAGAGGGTCTGCGCGGAGCGCTGGAAGAACTGGGTCTTGATTATGTGGTAAATGAAGGAGATGGCGCATTTTACGGGCCAAAGATCGATTTTCATCTGGAGGATTCGATTGGCAGAACCTGGCAGTGCGGAACGATTCAGCTGGACTTTCAGCTGCCTTTGCGGTTTGAACTCGAATATACGGGAAAAGACGGAGAAAAACATCGCCCGATTATGATTCACCGGGTGGCGTTCGGCTCAATCGAGCGTTTTATCGGTATTCTGATCGAGCATTTCGCAGGTGCATTCCCTACCTGGCTTTCTCCTGTACAGGTGAAAGTACTGCCGATTTCTGACAAATATGCGGGATACGGACAGCAGGTACTGTCTGAATTACTGGAAAACGGAATCCGTGCAGAAATGGATACGCGCTCTGAGAAAATCGGATATAAGATCCGTGAAGCCCAGAATCAGAAAATTCCTTATATGCTGATTGTCGGTGCGAAGGAAGAGGAAAACCATCAGGTGGCAGTCCGCAGCCGATTCCTCGGGGATGAGGGAGATCAGAGTCTGGAGCAGTTCCTCTGTGATATTCAGAGAGAAATTAAAAATCGAGAAAACCGTCCGATCGGAGAAAAAGTGGAATAAAATCGCTGCCTGCTGGTGATACTACGTCCTGATACGAAAGAAAAAGCTCCTGCAAAAAATGCAGGAAGCTTTTCTTTCATATAATATTTTCAGGAGGTAAGAAAACGTATGCCAGCATTAAGTTGTTCAGCGGTAAACTGTGTTTACAACAAAGAAGAATTATGTTCCAAAGGAGATATCCGTGTGGGCGGATCCGGTGCGAAAACATCGGGAGACACCTGCTGTGAAAGTTTCATGGAACGAAAAGACGGCATGTCAAATTCTGCGGCAGAAGGATGCGGATGTACGAAAATCGGTGTGGACTGTGCAGCGCAGAACTGTACGTTCAATGATAATTGTAAATGTGAAGCCGGAGGCATCCATATTGCGGGAAACAGTGCGTGCCATTGTGAAGAGACCGAATGCAGTTCTTTTGTTGCGGCTCACGAAATGTGACTGAAAAATGTTCAAAAATGATGTTGACATGGGATTCTGATTGTGGTATAGTAGCTGAGTGTGAAAAGAAAGTAGAGTATCCACTCTCACCTTAGCGCAATCGGGCGACTATGGTTCAATATGGAACTTAAGTCCTCTTCTGATCGAAGAGGTTTATGTGAAGTGTGAAAGTGGATAGTCTGACTATCCACTTTTTATTGTTTCAGGTCAATGGACCACTATCATAATGGAGGTGCACTACAATTAGCGATTTAATGATTAATGAGCAGATCAGAGACAGAGAAGTACGTCTGATCGGTCAGAACGGAGAACAGCTGGGAATTATGTCCGCAAGAGACGCATATCTGAAAGCCCAGGAAGCAGGCCTCGATCTTGTAAAGATCGCTCCTACCGCAAAGCCGCCGGTTTGTAAAATCATTGATTATGGTAAATACAGATACGAACTTGCGCGCAAAGAGAAGGATGCTAAGAAAAAACAGAAGACCATCGAGATTAAGGAAGTCCGCCTTTCTCCCAACATTGACACCAACGATCTTAATACAAAAGTAGGTGCAGCTCGTAAGTTCATTTCCAAGGGAGATAAGGTTAAGGTGACCCTTCGTTTTCGCGGACGTGAGATGGCGCATATGAACAGCAGCAAGCATATTCTGGATGAATTTGCTGAGAGTCTGTCCGACATTGCTGTCATTGATAAAGCTCCGAAGGTGGAAGGAAGAACCATGACAATGTTTTTAACTGCAAAACGTTAAAAAATACCTGAATGAATATATCAAGGAGGAAATTAAAATGCCAAAGGTAAAAACAAGCAGAGCAGCTGCAAAGCGTTTTAAAACAACAGGAACAGGAAAATTAGTAAGAAATAAAGCTTATAAGAGCCATATCTTAACAAAAAAATCTCAGAAGAGAAAAAGAAACTTAAGAAAACAGACAACTGTTGATTCAACAAATGTAAAGAACATGAAGAAAATCTTACCATATATGTAAGATACAGTCAGTTGATTAAGGAGGAAATAAGACCTGGCAAGAATCAAAGGCGGTATGAACGCTAAAAAGAAACATAATAGAGTATTGAAGCTGGCAAAAGGTTACAGAGGAGCCAGAAGCAAACAGTATAGAGTAGCAAAACAGTCCGTAATGCGCGCGCTGACCAGCTCTTATGCAGGCAGAAAACAGAAAAAACGTCAGTTCCGTCAGCTGTGGATCGCTCGTATCAATGCAGCAGCAAGAATGAACGGTCTGTCCTACAGCAAATTTATGTATGGTCTCAAGCTGGCAGGTGTTGAGCTGAACCGTAAAGTTCTCGCAGACATGGCAATCAATGACGCAGAGGGATTTGCAACTCTTGCAGAGCTGGCAAAGAGTAAAGTTGCATAAAAAGCATGTGGCTGCCGGTGCGGCGATCACGTGATTTGATACCAAACACCGAATATCCGGGAGTGTTTCCCAGGTTATTCGGTGTTTTTTGTATGGTGAAGATCAAAAAAGAAGAAGCTGCGGATGCGGCAAAAAAAGACAGGAGTGGCTGGAATTTGATGAAAAGTAAAGTAGCAGTGATCCCATGTCGGGAATATGACATGGAATGTCTCGTTCAGGGAGTGTCATGTGGACTGTCTCTGATTGGCGGTCTTGGGCAAATACTGCAGCCTGAGGAAATGGTTTTGTTAAAGCCGAATCTTGTGCGGACTTCCGGAAGAGAAAAGGCAGTGGTGACAGATCCGGCAGTGATGGAGGCGTTGATTCGCATACTGAGGGAGCATGGCTGTTCCCGTATTTCCTGTGGAGATTCCTGCGGATTTGGTACCACAGAGGGAACAGCAAAGGAATCCGGTCTGCTGAAAGTTCTCAAGCAATATAATGTGCCGATCCTTGACTTTCATGAGGCCCAAAAAGTAGATACCAGAGACGGAAAATCTCTGATGATTGCCCGTGATGTTATGGCATGTGATGCACTGATCAGTGTCTCAAAGATGAAGACACATGCGTTGGAGAGGATTACCGGGGCCATCAAGAATCAGTATGGCTGTATCAGCGGAATTCACAAGAAACTTGGGCATACGCAGTATCCGAATGCCGAAAGTTTTGCAAGGATGCTGATTGAACTGAATCAGATCGTATCTCCCCGTTTGTATATCTGTGACGGGATTACGGCGATGGAAGGCAACGGACCCACGTCGGGGGATCCGATTGATATGGGGGTATTGCTGATATCAAAGGATCCGATCGCTCTGGACACAGTATTCTGTCATCTTGTCTATCTGGATCCCGCACTTGTGCCTACCAATGTTTATGGAGAGACGATGGGACTTGGGACCCGCAGAGAGGAAAACATTGAGATTCTGACACCGGATGGTGAGATCACGGTAAAAGAACTGCAGAAAAGATACGGAAACAAAAAGTTTCGTGTGGACCGCAAAAAGGTACGGACGAAAGGAGCATTAGATCTTCTCGGTGTTCTGGATCTTTTTCGGAAACGGCCTTATATTATAGAAGAACGTTGCAGAAAATGCGGGATCTGCGTGGAGAGCTGTCCGGTGGAACAAAAAGCAATTCATTTTGAAAACGGAAGGAATCATCCGCCGGTGTATGATTACAGAAAATGTATCCGCTGTTTCTGCTGTCAGGAAATGTGCCCTCACAAGGCAATTCAGGTGAAGGGGCGGCCTTGAGTTTCTGTTCAGAACGCACGCGAAAAGGCTGTGCAGTCTGGGGATAGAACGGTTTTATTTATTTATCTGCGGTGTACTGGAAAATAACAGAAAAAAGTGCTATACTGCCAGAGTATCAAATGGATTGCATGACAGTGCAAACGACATTTACAGGAGGTATTATAATGGAACTTGAAAAACTGAGAGCTGACATGGTGGCAGCTATGAAAGCAAAAGATAAACCGAGAAAAGAGGCGATCTCTTCTCTGGTTTCCGCGGCAAAAAAAGTTGCAATTGATGAGGGATGCAGGGATGATATCAAACCGGAACTGGTGGATCGCGTGATTTTAAAGGAATTAAAGACCGTGAAGGAACAGATTGACACCTGTCCGGACTCCCGCGCCGATCTGAAGGCAGAGTATCAGTTTCGCTACGATGTGATCAGCGAATATGCTCCGAAGCAGATGACAGCGGAAGAGGTGAAGGCTTACATCCAGGAAAAATTTGCCGATGCGGTTGCCACCAAAAATAAAGGTTTGATTATGAAGTCTGTAATGGCTGATATGAAGGGCAAGGCAGATGGCAAACTGATCAATCAGATTGTGGCTGAGCTTTGCAAATAACACAGAATCAGCAGTAGATTACGGAACATCCAAAACAGCAAGGAGTATGACTTCACAGATGAATCTTATCAATATTGAACACATCAGCAAAATATTCGGGGAGAAGATAATTTTCGACGATGCTTCTTACGGACTCCAGCAGGGGGACAAAGTAGGAATTGTCGGGATCAATGGAACAGGAAAAACCACGCTGCTTCGGATGGTGGCAGGGGAGGAGGAACCGGATGCAGGACAGATTATTCGTCAGAATCACATTCGGATCGCATATCTGCCGCAGAACCCGGAGTTTCCTTCGGAGGCGACGATTGCATCCTATGCCCTGCCGGGAGAGGCAGATGATTATGTGGTGCAGAGTAATCTGAATCAACTGGGCATCGATTCGTATGATCAGAAACTGTGTCAGTTGTCCGGAGGCCAGAAAAGAAAGGTAGCTCTGGCTAAAGTGCTGGCTACGGATTCTGACTTGCTGGTTCTTGATGAGCCGACCAATCATCTGGACAATGAAATGTTGAACTGGCTGGAGGATTATCTTGCAAGGTACCGGGGAACGGTTCTTATGGTGACGCATGACCGTTATTTTTTGGACCGTGTATCCAACCGGATTCTGGAAATCAGCCATGGAAAGATGTACAGCTACGATGCAAACTACTCCCGTTTTCTGGAATTGAAAGCAGAACGGGAAGAGATGGAGCTGTCCTCTGAACGAAAGCGTCAGAGTATTCTGCGTATAGAACTGGAATGGGCAAAAAGAGGATGCCGTGCCAGAAGTACAAAGCAAAGGGCGCGGTTGGAACGCCTGGAAGCGTTGAAAAGCGGCACGGTACCGGTACAGGATCAGAAAGTGGAGATGGATGCGGTGGAGACACGCATGGGGAAAAAGACCATTGAACTTTGCCATGTGTCCAAAAGCTATGGAGGAAACTGTCTGATCCGGGATTTTAGCTATACAGTTCTGCGGAATCAGAGACTGGGGATTATCGGGCCGAATGGCTGTGGCAAATCCACGCTGATCCGCATGATTGCCGGCCTGGACCATCCGGACGCGGGGACAATCGAGATTGGTGAAACCATCCGTATCGGTTATCTGTCTCAGGAAGAACCGGAGATGAATACCGATCAGAGAGTGATCGATTACGTAAAGGAGATCGCAGAATATATTCAAACCCGGGACGGAAAAATCAGTGCGTCTCAGATGCTGGAACGGTTTCTGTTTACGCCGGAAATGCAGTATACGCCGATTTCGAAACTGTCCGGAGGGGAAAAGCGAAGACTTCATTTGCTCTCTGTGCTTGTGAGTGGAGCCAATGTTCTCATCCTTGACGAGCCTTCGAATAATATGGACATTCCTACCGTGACGATTCTCGAAGATTTTCTTAATTCCTTTGTGGGGATCGTCATTACGGTTTCCCATGACCGGTATTTTCTGGATAATGTGGTGGATCGGATTTTTGAATTTGATGGGAATGGTCATCTGCAGCAGTATGAAGGAGGCTTTACCGAATATCTGGAGGCTAAGCAGAGAAGAACCATGGCTTTGGTGGAAAGCAGGGAGGCTGCAGGGAAAACATCAGATGGAAAAGAGGAAAACAAAAAGAAGGACTCCATTGCCGGATGGAAGCAATCCCGTACGGAGAAGCTGAAGTTTACTTTTAAAGAACAGAGAGAATTCGAAACCATCGACGATGATATTGCGTCCCTGGAAGAAAAAATTGCCGGTCTGGACAAAGAAATGCTGGAAAATGCAACAAATTCCCTGCGTCTGTCTCAGATCGTGGAGGAAAAAGAAAAAACCGAAGCGGAGCTGGAGGAAAAAATGGACCGCTGGATGTATCTGAATGATCTTGCAGAAAGAATTGAAGCGCAGAAGCGGGAAAAAGCATAATTATTTAGAGTACGTCAGTTATGCAGATCGTTACAGTTCAGCCAGGTAGCAAATGAAGAGAAACCAAAACAGGCCAGTCAGGAAAAAACTGGCCTCCCTTCATGTAGCTCCACAATACTCTGGAAGATTTTTTTGCCTCTTCGTTTCACGGTCTCTATGAAACTCAT
>JALEOU010000102.1 GCA_022766945.1 Fusicatenibacter sp.
ATGATTCCTTTGACTTCACGCTTCTCGCCGCTGGTCAGCTGCTTCAGCAGTGAAATCATTTCCTCAATGTCTTCTGTCTGTTTCTTCAGTTCCTTGTTTTCCATTTCAACAGTTGCTGCTGCCATGTGTCTTCCTCCTTTCTTCTATGCTGTGACTGGCTCATAATCTTCGAGCAGTTCATTCAGGTTTCCTTTTCTCCAACGATGAAGTTTTCTATCTCCTGTGATGTTCTTCACTGGCTTCGGGAGCAGTTCTCCTGTCACCGAATTTCTCTCCCAGTAGAGGTACTGTTTCAGAGAGTTGTGATAATGTCCATCGTTATGCACTTCTATATATTTGTTCGGGTTTCTTCGATTTCTGAAAATCTGAATCGTTGTCACTGTTTGTTCCTCCTATATGATGATGTGTGTTTATCTGTGCCCTATGCCTACATTATAGTAGCCTTTGTCTCCTTTGTCAACTCTTTTTTGTCCCCTTTGCCAACTTTTTCGATTGACTTTCTTTTTATATAGTGGTATTCTTTTTTTAGAAACTTTTGAAAGGAAGGTGAATTCAATGACGCAAGGTGAGCGCGTGAAAGAGATTAGAACTGCTCTTTCCTTGACACTTGAAAAATTCGGTGAAAAGTTAGGTGTCGGAAAGACGGCCATTTCTAAGATAGAGAAAAACGAGCGGTCCCTTACTGACCAGATGGCGAAATCTATCTGCCGTGAATACAATGTGAACTATGACTGGTTGATGGATGAAGATGGAGATATGTTCTCCGACCTGCCGCAAACTGTTCTTGATGAACTCTGTTTGCAGTATGATCTTGATGACCTTGACCGTTTTATCGTCGAATTATATGTCGGTCTTCCGAAGAATGTGAGGGATGGTATAAAAGCGAAGGCAAATGAACTGATTCAGAAAAGAAGTCATCACGAAGAAAATAAATAAGGGAACCCATTCGGATTCCCTTTTTCTCTATTGCTGATATATGTATATGTACTTGACGAACTCGTAAATTCTTTTCAGAAGTTTTTCAGAGTTTATCTTGTTCAGCAGTTCGTTTATTTTCTGCTTCGTGTCCACTTCGTCATCTCCTCTCTTCTGGTGAATCTTACCACCGGATGAGTCTGGTGTTAATACTTTTGAATCATATTTCCGTAAATACGGAAATCGTTCTGTGAACTGCAACAGATTGCAGTTCCTGTGGTATACTTATTTGTATTCGGAATCATAGAGTGCACTGATCTTCGTGTCCAGTGCGATTGCTATGGCTTCCAGTTGCCGGAGTGTCGGAGATGTCTGGCCGTTCTCGATCGTATTCAGTGTCGTTTTGCTGATTCCGGTCATTTTCTCCAACTGCTTCAGCGTTATGTTTTTTTCAGTTCTTGCCTGCCATGTTAATATTTCCATTATTTCCTCCTTGTGATGAATTATTGCGTATTCACCAAGAGTTCTGAATGGATGGCAAGGCAAAATGATTGCGAGGTTTGCTTATGAGAAAATATGATAAATGGATTACTTTGTTCGGAGGATGGCTCGGCATTCATCGGTATCTTTCCGGTGAGATCGGAATGGGCCTGCTGTACACTTGTACATTCGGCGGATGCTGTGTCGGATGGCTCCATGATGTATATGTTGCCTTTGTTCCTCCTGCTTCCATATGGCGGCGATGGTCTGATGTGTCAGGTGAGGCTGCTGATCTGCGGAAGCGTCGTGCTCTGAATGGTGAACTCACTCCCGTTCGCATTTACCCGGAATCGAAGAAGGCAGTCTTTGCAGGTTCTGATGGTGGAAGGTATCACACCTCTCTGACGAAATGCACCTGCCCTGACTTCCAGAAGAGGAAGGTTCCGTGCAAGCATATGTATTATCTTGCCATGAAGTGTAATATTGACATCTAAACATAGAAAAAGACAGTCCCTGACAAGAACTGCCTTTCCCCTGCATTCTATGCAGCGTATAGCTTCACAGAATAGCGATTCGCACCCTCTATTCTACCACGAAGTTGTGCTGCTGCATAGCTTTATTTTTTTACGCTTTTTTAGTAGAAAGAAGGTTGAATATGAATACATATTTCCATCCGCAGCCTGAACTGTTCGGACTGCGTGTTGTAAAATACATTCGTTGTTCCCATGATGGTCAGGTCCTTCATGGTGACACTCTTGAAGCGCAGGACTCTCTGCTCGACGAATTTATCAAAGTTAATCGCATGGTGTTGGTTGATACCTTCATCGACGAGGCCTTGACTGCCAGAAAGAAGTTTACTCGCCGGAAGGAATTCGTCCGTCTGCTCGATGGTGTCCGCGCTCATAACTTCGACATGATTCTCTTCACAAAACTCGACCGCTGGTTCAGGAACATCGGAGACTATCACAAAATTCAGGAGATACTTGAAGCGAACGGAGTTCAGTGGAAGGCGATCACAGAGTCATACGATACCACCACCACGAACGGCCGTCTTCACATCAACATTCGTCTGTCCGTTGCACAGGACGAGTGCGACCGGGACAGTGACCGAATCAAAGATGTGTTCGCGTATAAACTGAAGAATAAGACATACCTCTCCGGCAGCCTGCCTCGTGGTCTGAAGCTGGACGATGAAAAGCACGTTGTTATCGACCCAGAATGGAAACAGTTTGCTCTGGATATGTTTGACCACTTTGAGCAGACGAATTCAAAGAGGGGAACTCTCCTTTACCTGAAAGAAAAATATGGAATCTATTTGTGTTATGATACCATCGCCCGGAATCTTCGTAACCCTCTGTATAAAGGTATGTACCGCGATGACCCAGATTTCTGTGAGCGGCTTATTTCCCCTGAACGCTTTGACCGTATTCAGGAATTAGGGAAGCGCAATGTCCGGCAGCGTTATACGAATCGTACATATATATTCACGGGCCTCCTGATCTGCTCCTCTTGCAACCACTACCTTGTCGGCCAAACTACACACCGCACTCTTGCCGATGGAACTGAAAAGCATTATCCATCATATAGATGCAATCAGAGATACCAGTCGCACAGCTGTGACCGCAATCGCAGTTATCGTGAGGATTATGTTGAAGAGTATCTTCTTCAGCATATCCGTCCTGCTCTGTCTGAATATGTCGCAGAGTATGAAGTTGTCGGAACAAATCCCTCTCGCAAGAATCCTGCTGCCGAAGCTGCGAAGATACGGAACAAAATGCAGAAACTGTATGAACTGTATATGGATGACCTGATCGACCGCGATACATACAAGAGAGATTATTCATCTTTTCAGGAAAAATTGAAAGAACTTGATTCTATCACTGCCGCGCCTTCTCGCGATCTGTCTGATCTGAAGAATCTGCTCGAACAGGATTATGAAGAGATTTACAAGACATTCTCTCCGCAAGAGAAGAATGCGTTCTGGAAATCCTTCGTGCAGTCTATTACTGTTCACGAGGACGGAGAAATGGATATTGTTTTTTTATGATCTCGTTTTTACTAACTTTGCATTGCCTGTTGGCTCATCCGTAAAAAGCACTTTTGGCTGGTGTGCAATCGCTCTGGCAATGGCAACACGCTGCTGTTCCCCGCCGGAAAGCTCCTGAGGCAGATGATCTGCCCTCTGGGAAAGGCCGACGAGCCTGAGACATTCCATCGCCCGTTTGGTACGGTCTCCCTGGTATTTTACCATCCGAAGAGCAAAATCCACATTTTCCAGTGCATTCATCATGGGAATCAGCGCAACGGACTGAAACACAAAACCAATTTCATAACGCCGGAGCGCGGTTCGGCTCTTTTCGTCCAGCTTGACAATGTCCCTGTCTCCGAACAGGACACTGCCCTCGGTAGGCAGATCCAGTGCACCCAGAATATTTATCAACGTGGTTTTGCCTGAGCCGGACCGGCCCCGCAGAATGGTCAGTTTTCCCCGGGGGATCTCGATATTGATATTCTTCAGAGCCCAAAAATCTCCGCTTTTGGTCTGAAAACAGCGGCTCACATTTACCGCGGTCATAATGCTATCCATCAATTTCTCCTTTGAAGCCTACGATGTCATATGCGGTAGATGGATTGATCTTCATGATCACCCTGCCGTCTTCCTTTTCCAGATAACCTTCCTGGAAATACAGCGCTTCTTTTGACGGTACCCGGGGAAGTACTCTGCCGTTGACCGTCCATCCGCCAGACAGATTTCTATCGCCACTGATCAGGAAATAAGGTCCGACGGTTCCTCCAAAAATCCGAATACGGCAACTCTCTTCTCCCCTCTCCAGACTGCATTGGATCCTGGCGCCGGAACGTTCAAAAATAGTCTCACAGGAGTCCTTATCCGACAGTGTTATCAAGAGCGCACCAGTCCTTGATCTGGTCATGCTTTCCCCGAACGCCAGATTTTCATTCAGATGAAGGGAAACAAAGCTGCCTTCTCTGACATAGACCGGGATCCGATCAATCGGCACGTTTACGGCAATCTGTGAAGGTCCGGAAATGACTTCGCCGGAATTCCACAGACTGGTCCAATTTCCTGCAGGGAAATACACCGACCGCTCTTCCGTTTCATCGGAAACAGGGGCAACCAGAAGATCCGGGCCAAAGAGATATTCGTCCCATACCGCTGCTGCGTCTTTGTTTTCGGGATAAATCATCATCAGCGGACGCATAACCGGGATTCCGGTATTGTGTGCCTCCACTGCTGCACTCACAAGATACGGCTGCAGATTTTCCCTGAGCCATGCATAAAAACGGTAGAGCCGCACTGTAAAATCATCGTATTCCCAGGGTTCTCTCGGCTCTGTTCCGTGATACCTCATAATCGGACAGAAGGCTGCATATTCCGTCCAGCGGATGTAGGTTTCCTGATCCGGGAAACCGTCATAACCGCCGGCATCCACACCCCAGAACGGCAATCCCGAAGCAGCAGCGGAAAGTCCTCCGGCAATCGCATATTTCAGACCAAGAAAGCTGGTCAGCTGATCTCCGCCGAACTGGCACGTAAAATGCTGAGAACCGGGTGCCGCACCTCTTGTGTACAGAACATGGTCATCGCCATACTTTTTCTCAAACAGTTTTCTGTAATTTTCAGCATACTGGTAGGCGTAGGCATTGTGCATTTCATCCCCGCGCCTTCCGTCATAAAACACCGCTTCATCCGGAACGATATCGCCAAAATCCACCATGCTGCCGCGGATTCCCGCATCCAGACGATCCTTCCACTGAACCTTCAGCAGCTCTTCTGCACGCGGATGTGTAAAATCAATGTATACAGGCAACTTCTGATCCGGATCCTTCTCATTTACCGTCACCGGAAGCTGTTCTTTTTCGCAGTCCGGCAGCAGCTTTTTCGCTTGCTCCGGCGGCATATTCGGAAACTGCCAGGAAAATACTTTGAAACCATGTGCTGCACCATAAGAAACCACTTTATACAGTTCTTCTTTTTTATATTCCCCGTGGAAATCCGCGCCCGCGCCTTCGGCATAAAAGCCGGAATGAGGAATATCCAGTTCATTGAATTTCTTCATTACTGCCATCTGTTCGGCAACAATATCCTGCATAGGTCCGCGTTTCCATCTTCCTCCGCCTCCGCCGGCCCAGGGCTCAAAAACCCATTCCGGCGGAAGAATCGGAAAACCGGTCAGTTCCGCATAAGCCGTCATGGCCTCTGTGGGGCATCCGGAAAAGAGATACACATCAAAAACCGGGCCAAGTGCTTCCACCGAGATCCGGTTCGACATCGTATTTCCTGCATCGATCCGCAGCCGGTATGAAGAATTCACAAAGAAGCTGTAGCCGTCACTTGTATGAACCAGCGGAATGTTTTTATACGACTGATTTCCGATTGAGGCAAGGCAGCCCTCGCATGCATCCCGCTGCCAGAGGGCAACGATTTTCCCGTATTGATTTACGCTGTCAAATCGCTCCCCAAAACCATAGACAGCACGGTTTTCTGTGACAGCGAATCGGATCCGAGAGCCCGAGAAACCGTCTCTGTCAGAAACAAAGGAAAGCTCCCCGAGGTTTGCCGCCATTTTCCCATCAAGCACAAGGTCCAGCGTGTCCTGCCGGATAACCATTTTGTGCGTTCCGCTATCTATCATGAATCCCCCCTCACAGGGCTGCAATGAGAACTTTTGTATCTCTCCGTTAAAGAATCCCTTTTTGCCGCAGACAAGCCGAAATCCAAAGGAAACAGGATAGATCAGCAGGTCCTCTCTCCTTCCATTCATCTCCAGGCGCACTGTCACACAGTCTTCACTTTGGAAGATCTCTGTGATCTTCGTGATTTTGGACCACTTTTCGGCATCCTGATTGCCAAAGCTGTGATCCGCGTACCACCAGCTGCTGCAGGTCCGGAGAAATGCTATGTATTTGTCCAGCTCGCCAGCTGCCTCCTCAAACCGTTTTTCTCTCAGCCGCTCATTGACCAGACGTTTTTCCACCCAGGGATCCACAGGTTCCCAGGGGTTTGCGATCTCCTGATTAAAGAAGAAATCAAAGCCCTCCAGTGTCAGGCCATCCTGCCATCGCTGTACAAGTGTGATTCTTTCCTCCAGTTTTTCCGGCGTGGTGGGTTCTTTGCTTTTCTGAAGAGAAAAGATGGCCTCCGCCTCTTCCCGGGACAGATTTGCAAGCACACCCGGTCTCTGCCAGTGACATACACCGGATGGCAATGTAAATACCACTGAATTTTCGATGACCGTCTTTTCTTTCTCTCCGAAGGATACTTCGATAAAGGTTTCCGGATCATATTCGAACCGGTCCGAGTAATTGACATTCAGATCCAACGGTGTAGGGCAGAGAATTTCGCTGGACTGATGCTTCTTCCGGTAAACCTGAAGATCAAAGAATCCATCGTCCTCTGGCCTGCCGCCGAAAAGGGTCCATGGTATTTCAAACAGCGCATACCATCCATCCGGTGTATTTTGGACAGTCACGGTATAGTCTTCTTCCGAAATCAGTTGTTTTTCTCCCTGATCCTGCGGGTCTTTTCCCCCTCCCAGATAGGCTCCTTCCCCGCTGATGTAAGTCATTCCTTTTTCAACAAAGGCGCTCTTTTTCCCTGCTCTGTCCGCATAAAAAACAGCAAAGTCCCTTCTTGAAAAGTCTTTTCCGGAAAGCAGAAGCTCCGCCCGGTCTTTTCTCCTGGTACGGAGTTCCGTGATCGTATTTTTCTGCATCACTCTGTGCGTACTTTTCTCCTCCCGGCATTCAAAGAGTACAAACAGTTTTTCTGCAGAATGCAGGAATCTGCAGACCGTCGGTGTGACGGGAGCAGGGCTGCCGCCTGATCGGAAAAACGTATCAATCACAGCCGCATTTTTCCATTCCTCCGGACGGATCTCGTGACCAGCTGCCGAATCCGTCCCGGGACCAAGTACCAGTGATGATACACCAAAAGTCAGTTTGCTCATCCGAATCTCCTTTCTGTGGCTGGTTCAGCCGTAAATATTCTCGGTTATCGTCTCGCTTTTCTTACAGATAATCCGGAAACCGCCGGCGGGAAGTGTAACAGGACCACAGAGCACCTCTGTGATTTCCGCATCGGTATTTCCGTCATTTACAAATACATAGATGATTTCTTCTTCGTTTTCCCGGACAAATCCGTACACCCTTTCCCTGGCCGTTAGAGTCCGAAAGGAACCGTTTCTCACAGCCGGGTGCTTTTTCCGGAGCAGAATCAGGGTCCGATAAAACTGAAAAAGTTCCTGTTCCCCGGGCCTGTTGTCCCACATCATGCATTTTCTGCAGTCCGGATCATTTTTTCCGTCCATTCCCGCCTCATCCCCGTAATAGATGGAAGGAGAGCCCGGGAAAAGTATCTGTGTGACGACTGCAAGGCGGAAAGAACTCTGTCGATGGGAACAGCTGTCAATAAAACGTTCGGTATCATGGGTATCCAGCGCGTTGAACATGGCCGCATTAATCTCTGCGGGATGTCGCGAAAGCGCCATTTCCAGCCGGACGCCCAATTCTTTTGCATCAATGCATCTCTCTGCGAAAAAGTCCAGCATCGCCTGCCGGAAGGAGTAGTTCATAATACTGTCCATACCGCAGCCGTTCAGCAGACGCTTTCCTTCCGCCCAGGTTTCTCCGATCAGAACAAGATCCGGATTCAGCCTTTTTAACCGGTCCCTGATTTTTATGACAAAATTCTCGTCCAGCTCGTCCGCAACATCATACCGGTATCCGTCAACGCCCGCTTCCTTCACCCAGAATTCCAGTACCTTCAGCAGATATTCCTGCACCTTCCCGTTCCCTGTATCTAATTTCGGCATGCCCTCAAAACCAAAGAAACACTCATAACATTCCGGTTTCTCCGTTACCGGAAAAGCAGTGATGTGATACCATTCAAGATATTCGGAGCTTTCCTGGTTTTTCAGAATATCGGCAAAGGCAAAAAAGCCGGTTCCCGTGTGGTTAAACACCGCATCAAGAATCACCCGTATCTTTCTTTTATGGGCTTCTTTTACCAGCGCGCGAAGATCCTCGTTTGTTCCGAACTGCGGATCAACCGTATAATAATCCGTTGTATCATATTTGTGATTGGACGGCGCGCGAAATACGGGATTCAGATAGATGCATTCCACACCCAGAGACGCAAGGTAATCCAGGGATTTTCGGATTCCGGCCAGGTCTCCGCCCATAAAGTTCGAAGGAGTCGGTGTGCTGCCCCATGGCATACAATCTTTCGGATCATTGGATGGATCTCCGTTTCGGAAACGTTCCGGAAAAATCTGGTAATACACGGTTCCCTGACTCCATACCGGAGGCAGTTGACTGACCGTCACCTCGTTCGCATAGGCATATTCAAAATAACACTCCAGAGGATACGATTTCACCGGGCCCCAGGCATGATACCAGATGGTCTCCCCGTCATTTCCGGTCAGACGGAAACAGTACTGAACGTACCTGGCAGGCTTTCGAAACGCAACGGTTGCCGTATAGACAGAAGATACCCCGGTCTCATACTGAAGCGTCAGTTCCTGTTCCTTCCGTGTTTCTTCCATGTGGTTCTTATGAAAATAAATCACATGACAGGACCGGATATCGCCGCTTGCCGCCCGGAACGAGAAGGTCAGATGATACCTGTCCGGCGCGTAAACGTCCGGATAGGTACCACCATGATAAAGTGCAGCCTGATTCATATTATCTCCTTTCCGAAATCCGCAGGATCCTGCATCCATGAGGCGGAAGAACCGCATCAAACGCTGTCATCTCTCCCAGATCCTGATGGAGCCAGAGATCTCTTACCTCAGATAATCCGCAGGATAATACGTTCTGAAAATCAACGGATACTTTCTTTTCCTGGCTGTCCCTGTTAAAGAGAGACAAAATGATCTCTCCGGAAGGTTCTTTTCCGATCCAGACCGTGCTGCCGGGATCCGCAGGATCTGTCGATAACGGGAAAGATACCACCTCTTTTTGATTCAGTTCCAGCAGTTCTTTATTCTGATAGATCCAGGCCCTCTCTCCAATGGTATCATACTGATCCGCGATATCCAGCGGCGCACCCGCAATGATATCAAGAGAAACTGCCGAGATACACTCTTCCTCTGTTGCAAAGGTATTCAGGCGGAGCATATCCGCATCCATAATCATATGGTTTTCTGCAAATCGCCTGGACCAGTAGATCAATCCGTCAAAAGCGGTGGTGCACTGAGACCAGTAATCAAAATGCTGACCTCTGTTTTTGTCACTGTAGGTCTCCCATCCGCCCGTACCTGCATCTTCGTTGATTCTTGCCATCTGTCCCATTCCGAACTCATTTTTCCCGTTCTCCTTCAGATGCGGCATCACAAGACTGATCATGATCTTGTCACCGGCGGCTTCTTTGATCCATTCCAGCGTTTTTCTGTAATTTGCTTCCCCGTGATTTCTTCCGATTCTTCTGCCTTTGTCTATGCCGTCCTCATACCAGGAGAGAAAATCCACGCGAAGAAAATCCACGTGACAGTCAATAAAATACTGCACATATCCCTGTACATATTCCTTTGCCCCGGGACGGTCTGCGTCAATCCAGTACAAAGCCTTCTCACCGTTCGGGTAGGAGAAACGATCACCGTCTATCCCACAGCGGTCACCGTCGTACTCATAGGACAAATCCGTGATCTCCCGCACCGGAATGTCCGTCCCTTTCACCGTGATCTTTTCATCCTGAACCGCAGCGGGACTGATCCAGGTCGGATTGTAATAGACCCCCAGTGCCATTCCTCTTTCATTCAAATACTCTGCCCAGTATTTCCAGTCGTGTTTCCAGGAATCATGATGCCGTGTCAGATATCCGTTCTCGTTAATGCAGAAAGAATCCTCAATCCAGCCATCGGTACATACCATTTCATATCCATAAGGAGCAAATTCCTTTGCCATCCAGTCTATGTTTGCTTTAAAACGATCCTCCGGCATGTAAGTGTTGCGCGTGAACTGATGCTCATAAGTGCACCAGTAAAGAGGTCCCGTTTTCTTGTCCAGTTTCAGTCTCATGAATTTATCCTCCTGTTCTGCATCGTTATTCAAGATTCATATAAACCACGGTAAAAACAGACAGTTCCGGCAGTTCGAAACGGATTTCCTGCCGTCTGTCCTCCCCACATCTGACTGTATAATCCAGATGCATGGGTTCCTGTGCTGCTGCATCCGGAGAAAGTGCACAGATCCTGATCTTCTGTCCCGGAAGTTTTACTTTCGTTTCCAGATTTTTTTTGCAAACCGGCAGATCGAAATGCGTATGATTCCAGTTCATATCTTCAATTCCAGTAAAATTCACATATCTGACAGAAAATTCCCGGCTTCTCTTGTAAATCCGGATCCAGACTTTTCCTGCCTCCGGGTAGGGAGACCACGCGATCTTGCCAAACACAAATTCCGAATTGATCCCACCGGCATACTGCGTAGTCACATCTATCCAGTCTTTCGGGAACAAAAGTTCCCCGTAAGCGGTAATAAAATCGTAATATCTCTTCAAAGAATTCCACAGGGACGGATTGGCAATCCGATAATTATCCGGATAGTATGCTTCCGTCAGAATCCGCCCTTCTTCACCGAGAAGCAAATGGAATCCTCCGGATGCAAAGATGGTCGCCATGGCGAGCTGTGCTGTGGCGCCTTTCTCATTTGCCGCCGGATCCGTTTTAAAAGGATTTAAGTACGCGGCTAGTATGACCTGCTTTTTGTCTCCCTTGCATCTCGCATGTTCGATCAGTCGGAACAAATCTCCATAGGTATCATTCGGGGACCAGACCTCGATATATACACAATCTTCCCTGCTTTTGGCCACCGAATCCACCGGCCAGTTATTTACCGCATTAAAAATAAAGCAGTTCCGGGGACAGGTTTCTTTTGCCTCATTGATCAGGTCCCGAAAATCGTCTGCAAGATCCCGGATAACCAATTGATTGTCGACAAAGACATACGCCTCTTTCGGATCACCGTACTGATCCATGTGAATTCCATCAAACCCGGACTGTAATGCCTTTTGGTATTCCAGGAGAATCTTCTTTCTCCAGGCTGTCCCCCGATGAATATCCATCAGCCATATTCTATCGATAAAGACCATCGGTTCCCCATTGTCATACAGATAACGGCATTCCGGATGTGCCTCCTGAAAGGATTCCGCACCATAGACTGCACCGTAAGCGATCGCCTTTGCGCCGCAGTCATGTACACCTTGAATCCGATCCCGCACAGCTGCCATGGAGCCTTTCCGCCCCATAATATCTGTATAGAGATCCCCTTCCGGATAAAAACAGTCATGTCTGTACATCCAGTCATAGAACTGAATCACATTCAGATGCATTTCTCTGAAAAAATCACTGTAAGAACCGCTTCGCGGTTCCTCACCGGAAAGGCAGCTAAGGAAACCGTATCTGGGGGCATCGCTCCAGCTATCCACGACATCAAATGCCGTGCAGGCACTGCTGATTGGCTTCCCTTTGCGAAAGAGTTCCACTTTTGCCAGATAGCCGCCTATTCCTTCCGGGATGGATTCCGGAAGGAAGATACTATGATCACGAATTTCCACAATCTTACAGGGAATCTCCTCACCGGTATAGCGAAATAGTGTAAGTCTGATCTCATCTTCTGCCTGAACTTCCACGTCTTTTATTTCCAGACAAACCTGTTCACCCTCCTGATACTGAACCTTGTCGGGCAGAATCCGCATGCTTGTATTTTCCATAATATTCTTTTCCTTTATGTCGTGTATTTGAAGTTGTAAATGAGAAGTCCCTGTACCGGAAACAGAACCGGTAACGGGGACTTTCTCTGCAATAAAACCTTCGCCGGGGATTCCTTTGTCCTATTTAGAAAAGGACCTGGATCCTCATCTCCTCGGAAGACCGAACACTGACAATGATTGCCGAATCCTCTCTCCGGTACCATCCGATCCCGTATTTTAATGCATTTGGTGACGGAACTTCCGGCAAAAGCTGTCCGTTGAACTCCAGGTTCTCCGGTTTCGTCTCAAATCCCAGAAGCAGGACAAATTCCGTCTCCGGCATATTCGATAATACAAAGTCAGCGCTCTTTTTCTCTCCGGAAACCGTATAACAGGTTACTTTTCCATTCAGGAACCGATTTCCCGAAACTGGGGCAAAGGATCTGCTCATAATCACCGTATTTCTCTTTTCATATGTCATGCTCTCTCCAAGCAGCAGTTCCCCGTTCATTGCGGACGGTATGCAGGCGCCTTCTCTGACATAGACAGGAATCTTATCGATGGGGGCTTCTACCGTCATGACGCGGTTTCCGCCGATGACAATCCGGCTGTCCAACAAATTTACCCATTTGCCTGACGGGAAATACATCCTTCTCTTTTCTCCCTCCTGATGAACCGGTGCCACCAGAAGATCCTGACCGTAGAAATATTCATCCTCCCAGTGCAGCGCCTCTTTGTCCTCCGGAAATATCATGGGCAGAGTCCGCATCACCGGCATACCAATCCGGTGCGCTTCCTCGGCTGTATGCATGGCATACCGGAGCAGATTTTCTCTTACCCATGCGTAAAATTTATAGGTCTCCACCGCATATTTGCTGTAGACCCACGGTTCTCTCGGGGATACTCCATGGAACCGCATGATCGGAGAAAATGCTGCAAATTCCGTCCAGCGCAGATACGTCTCTTCATCGGCAAATCCCGAATACCCTCCTGCGTCAACGCCCCAGAACGGAAGGCCCGATGCCGCAAGCGTAAGACCGCCGTTGATGGAATAAGTTAGGCCGCGAAAGCTGGAAAGCTGATCGCCTCCGAACTGACAGGCGTACTGCTGGACTCCGGCTGCAGCCGATCGCGAAAACAGCACATGATCATTGCCTCTGTATTTTTCGAAAAGTTTCCGGTACGCTCTTGTATACTCCAGCGCATAAGCATTATGCATTTCATCACCGGTGCGGCCATCAAAGAATACTGCCTCATCCGGAACAATTTCACCAAAATCCACCATAGTCCCGTCAAATCCTGCATCAAGTCGGTCATACCACTGATTTTCCAGCAGTGTTTCCGCAAGCGGATGCGAAAAATCAATCACGCAGGGAAGGTCTTTTTCTTTCTGATAACCCGGTGTTTTTGTGATTGGAAGCTCATCCTCCGGACAGTCCGGCAGCAATTCCTTTGCCTGTTTTGTGTCTATATGAGAGAACTGCCAGGAAAAGACTCTGATCTTTTCCTGCTTTGCAAAGGACGCAATCTTATAGACTTCCTCTTTATTATAATGGTCTTTCCATTTCCATCCGGCTCCTTCCGCATAAAGTCCCGAGTGTGGAATATCCAGATTTTTGAATTTTTTAATCACGCCTTCCATTTCCCAGAGGACATTATGGGTGGGACCATTTTGCCACCGTCCGACACCGCCGCCGGCCCAGGGCTCAAATACCCATGACGGAGGAAGCAGCGGTCTTCCGGTAAGCTGTGTGTATTCATCCAGATTTTCCGCTGTCGTACCGGTAAAAACATAAAGATCTGCCTTCGGACCTGCCGTCGTGATGCGAAGTCCCCTGCTGACCCTTCCGATATCCGCACGGATCCGGTAAAAGCTGTTGATAAACAGCGAATATCCTCTGCTGGAATGCATCAGCGAAACATTCTTATAGGACTGATTTCCAATGGAACAGTTACAGCCTTCAAAGGCATCTCGATGCCACAAAGAGAGAACCCTGCCTCTCTGGTTTACTGCATCAAACCGTTCGCCGAAGCCATAAATCATCTCATTGGGAGAAAGGGGCTGGCAGACATCAAAGCCCGTGCTTCCGGCGTGGTCGTAAAGTTTAAAGTTTTCTGCATTTAATATAAATTTATGATCTGCGTTCACAGACCAGTTCCCGCCTGTAATAATGGTGATGACAGAATGCGCTGTTTTGATGCGGTACTCTCCCTTTTCTTCAGTAAATACGTACGGAACCGCCTTGCAGTCAAAATCTCCTTTTTCTCTCGTATAGAAACGGAACCCTCTGTTTTGCGGAATCAGAAAGGCGTCACAGAAACCAAGGCCGTATTCGAAGCTTAAGATGATTTTATCACCTGCATCGACGACTGACTTTAAATTGGTAAATCCGATCCAGTTGTCCTTATCTGCATTTCCAAGCGTATGATCGGCATACCACCAGGCCGTCAGGGTTCTGAAATAATCAATCAGAACATCGATTTCCCGACACGCACGGACCTGATCCATTTTTCGGAGTGCCTCATTGCACAGGCGACGCTGTACCCAGGGATCAATCTTATCAAAGGAATTTTCGCAGCGGGAATTCGGAAAGAAATCCATCCCCTCCAGCATAAGCACATCCTGCCATCGCTGCACCGTCACAATTCTGTCCGGGAGATCATCGGGCGTTGTAGGGGTAAGATCATTTTGCAGGCAAATAATCTCTGTCCGTTCATTGACGGAGGGCCAGCGAAGTGTTGCCGGACGCTGCCAGTGCATACTTCCGTCGGGCAGGATGACACAGGCGCTGTTTGAGTAGACTACCTGCGGGGTTCCGCCAAGTGCACATTCGATAAAGCTCTCCGGATCGAAATCGAATCTGGAATCATAGTTAGCATTCAGATCCAACGGATTCAGCGAGAGCACCTCACTTGTCTGGTTCTTTTTCCGGTATACCTGAAATTTGAAGTATTTTTCCGGAAAACCGCCTATCAAAGCCCATGGAATCATAAAAATCACAGACCAGCAGTCTTTTTCCACGGTAATATTGCAGACATACTCTTCCGGCGAAAGCTCTGTTTTTACAGCATCATTTTTTTCGGTGAAGAAGTCATTTAAAATTGCCTTGTCTCCGCCATAATAGGTCATTCCTTTTTCCATACGGGCTCCGAACTGTTCTTCGGAATCCGCATAAAATACGGTATAATCTCTTTCTCCGAAACTTCCGCTGCTTAAAGCAACTTCCACCCGGTCTTTTCGGATCATCCATTCAGTTTTCAAAGGATTTTCATCGGAGGGGCGCAATACACGTTCCGCCTGTTCGCGGCACATCAGATTCATATAAAGTCTTTCGCTGTCCCACATCATCTGCAGTTCAGTCTCAGAAACGGTTTCCCGCCCGCCCGCACTGTAGAAAGTGTCCATGGATACCGCATGCTCCCATTCCGCCGGATCTGCAGTAATCGACGGGACTTCCGGAGCCGGGGCGCCAAGGTCAACGGCAGCTATGCCAAAGGATTGTCTTTTTCTGCTTGTAATCATGATTCATCCTCCTGAATGAAATTCTACAGAGAATTTCGCGTCATCCCTTCACGGAGCCCTCGGTAAGGCCCTGTTGCATAAATTGCTTCTGGAATATGATAAACAAAATAATGATCGGGATAATAACGATCACGCAGGCTGCGAACATCAATCCGTAATTGGTCGTATACTGACCACGGAATAACTGAAGGGCAACAGAAAGTGTTCTCTTGTTTGTCGATTTTGTAAAGGTCAGAATGTCGAACAAATTCGTCCAGTATCCGTTGAAAGCAAATACCGCCTGCGTGGCAATGGCCGGCTTGCTTAATGGAATAATGCAGTGAATCAGCGTCTGAAATCTGGTTGCGCCGTCCAGATACATTGATTCTTCCAGTTCTCTTGGAACTGCCTCAAAGAATCCCCGGTAGAAAAACGTATTTCCGGCCACACAGGTACCGCCCCACAAGAGCCAGATTCCTCTGTAGGTATCAATCATTTTGAGGCTGTTCAGTACGGTGTACTGAGAAATCATCGCCAGCTGTGCAGGAATCATCATTGTGAGCAGAAGAATATTAAATATCGTCTCTTTTCCCGGAAACTGGAATCTGGAAAAAGAATATGCCATGGTAATGGAAATCAGCAGATTGACAACCAGCCCTACCGCGGATACATAGATCGTATTCAAAAAGTAGGTCTGGAAATGGTTTGCTGTCCAGGCTTTCACATAGTTATCCAGATACAGCGGAAAATTCGGGAAAATGATCGGCTCATTCGGCAGGACACCTTTTACCTTCATAAATGATGTGGAAATCATGGAAAGGAACGGAATCAGGCATATGGTTGCCAAAAAAATAAGAATGATATGTATGATAATCTGACTGATCAGCTTCTTTTTTTTCATTTCACTTTCCTCCTTAATCATCCTGTCCATAGCGAAGGAATTTCTTCAGACACATAGAAACGATAAAGACAATCATGCCCATTACAATACCACAGGCAGCCGCATACCCAAAGTCAAAGTAATTAAACGCTCTTCGGTAGATATAATCCATAACAACATCGGTTGTGCCAAGAGGTTTACCCTGGGTAAGCAAGAATACCTGAATAAAGATATTCATGGCTCCATTGATCAGGTTGATCAGAAGATATACCGTTGTCCCTTTTAATCCCGGCAGTGTAATATGGAAAAACTTGTCCAGCGCATTGGCTCCATCCATGGTAGCTGCTTCATACTGGTCCGTGGGAATTCCCTGCAGACCTGCCGTATAGATAATCATTACCCAGCCAAAGCCCTTCCATATGGAGCAGATCCAGATAACCAGATTTCCGGTCCAGGTATTCTGCAGCCATGCCACAGGCTCTTTCAGAAGTCCAAGACTTATCAGGCAGTAGTTCACAAGGCTGCCTTCATCCGGCTGGAAAATATAGTCGATAATGTTACAGAAAACAACCCAGTCACAGATAACTGCAATATACAAAAGAACTTTGTACACATTGCGGCCAACTTTCAGATTATGGATAAAAACAGCTACAATAAGGCCAAGAACCAGCTGTCCGGGAACCGTAACCAGAACAGCAAGAACATTGTTCCGGAACGCGATCCAGAAGAAATTGGCGTCAGACCCTTTTACCGTGACTTCCTTGAACATATTTGCGAAATTACTGATTCCGACAAATTTATTCTCAGACCCAGGCATAATATTATAGTTTGTAAAAGCAATATAAATATTTTTGACCTGAGGGTATAAAACAAATACAATAAACAACGTCATGCCCACCGCAAGGAACGGAAGAACAGACAGCCATTGTTTCAGACCTTTAGAAAATCTGGATGATAACGGTTTTTTCATAACGGATGCCTTTCCGGACGAATCCTCTTTCATTCGTCCTGTAACAAAAAAGGGGAAACAATCTTGCAATTACACCAGCCCAAGATAGTTTCCCCCATGTTGTACTGCTCTTTGAAAGGTTTTCCACAGGCTTCTTTTTGTCAGAAGCCAGTGGAGAACAATTTCAATCTGCAGCTTTCATTCCAGTTATTCTTCGCCTGCAAGCAGTGCGTCAACTTCCGGAGCAATCTTGTCAAGCGCAGACTGTGCGGTATCCTCATGAAGAACTGCACTCTGGAATGCAATTGACAGCTTGTCAGAAATTCTTTCCCATGCAGGAGACGGTGTACGGGATACGGCACCTTCCAGCTGTTTGATATAGATGTCCATATTTTCCACTGCCTGTACCTCATCCGATTCAGCAATACTCTTAACCGTAGGAATCAGATGTCCGCCGCCAACAGCCTGTGCGCTCTGAGAGAATTCGTTCATCAGGAACATTGCGAATACCCAGGATGCTTCTTTCCTGGAGCTGCTGTCGAAGATAACCAGATCCTCGCCGCCATTGACTGTCAGAGAACCTGCTTCCCCAGCGGGCAGAAGACCGCCGGTTACTTTTGCAAGATTTTCTTCATCGTCATTGCTGAAGAACCAAGGACCCTGATAGCTGAAGAGGTAATTTCCGTCATAAAGACCGTTTGCGGAATCAGGCTTTCCACCGGTAAAGCACGGGCCGATGATTCCTTCATCATACCATTCCACGATGGTTTCCAGAGCCTTAACGCTTGCTTCTCCATTTAAATATCCGGAAGCCTTGGTATAGTCTTCATTTGTGTACACACCGCCAAGAGAATGGAACAGAGGAGCCATAGCCCAGGAATTCGCTCCATCGCAGGCAATCAGGTACTGATCCTCACCCAGTTTGTCCTTTAATGCTACAACTTCATCATACGTTGTGGGGAGACTGGTAAGATTCAGCTGTTCCATCATAGTGTTACTGTATACGCCGGCCAGGCAGTTCGTATTCAGCGGCAGGCCATAATATTTTCCATTATAATAATTGGTGCTCAATGGTCCTTCATAGAGGTCATCTTTCAGATCCGCAAAGCCTTCCAGATCATCAATCGCTACAAGCGCACCCATTTCAGCCAGCTGGGGAACCCAGATGATATCCATTCTCATCAGATCCGGGCCGGTTCCGCTGGAAAGACTGGTGATAATCTGCTGCATCAGTCCGTCATAAGGCATTCTGACCGCATCCACGTGAATGTTCGGATACTGTTTCTCAAATTCCGGGATAATGGTATCAACCAGAACCTCTTCCTCTGCATCGCTGTGTGTATGCCAGTAGGTAATGGTCACTTCGTCACCGTCATATGTAATACCGGAAGCAGAGGCTGATTCACCGGAATCTTCGGATGCGTCCGATGCCGCTGATTCGCTGGATTCATTGGATTTTCCGGATTCCGTGCTCTTGCTCTCAGTCCCTTGTGTAGATCCGCCGCCGCAGCCGGCAAGCATGGATGCTGCGAGAACAGCAGACAGTGAAAGTGCTAATAATTTTTTTGTCATATCTCTTTCCTCCTTCTAGAAAGTTCTTTGTATCTTTATATTTATACGTTTTCCTTCTTTTTCTCAAGATGCTTTCTTGTCCAAAATATACAATCTTTTTACCTTATTTCCCGATATTATAGACTTTTTGACGTATTTAGAATAAAATAATATCCTGTAATATAATGTTATGCTGAATTTATCATCCGTTTTTTAATGATAATTCACAGTTTCTGCACAAAAGTCCGGAGGGATGAATTTCATGGAAGTTATCGAATATGAGCCTATTAATCTCTATGACGGCCGTTTTTGCAAAGTCTTTCATTCCGATATTATCGAGATGGAAAAACCCAAAAATACCAATGTGGTTCCCCATTTTCACTGGCACAACAGTTTTGAATTCAACTGCTCGATCAACGGAAGTCTCAAATGCGACGTCGATTCCTCTGTCTGCTATATACATGATTATGATTTCCTTTTTGTAAACCCGAACGTCATTCACAAATCCCAGGAGATTACAAAACCGTTTCTCGGTTTCGCCGTACTGGTTCCGGCTACCATCATTCATCAGTTTTTTAACAGAAATGAGAAAAATCCTTCCATTGTCATCGATCCGGCAGTGGTTGATGAAAACAGAAGTAAGGTCATGGATCTTCTCATGAATATCTGCAGCTATTCCAGGTCGGACGATCCGGCCGCACTTTTAGGCATGAATGCATGTGTTCTTCAGATTTTTTATCTTCTTCTTTCCGGGAATTCCACCCAGTCTGAACAGAACAAAGATCCCGGATCGGAAGATTCCATGCCGTTTACCGAATATATCTCGATTCATTACAAAGAGCACATTACGCTGGATAGTGTGGCGGAACATTTCGGGTTCAGTCCTGCCTATTTTTCCAGAATTTTCACGAAGAAAACCGGACGCAATTTCAGTGTCTATCTTTCTTCCCTAAGATTAAACCATGCCACCCATCTCCTGGAAAATACCGCATCTTCAATTGCAGATATCGCCGAGGAAAGCGGTTTTTCCAGTTCCCGTGCCTTTGTGGATATGTTTAAAAAGGTCAACGAAATCACACCAAAACAATACAGGGACAAATGCAATGAAAACCAGAAAACCGAAGATTAGACAACGGATTATCCTAATAACCAGCATTCTTTTTTCCATCGTTCTTCAGGCGTGCGCATTGTCAGAGACACCGGAAATGAAATGTCCTCCGGTTCCTGTTTATGAGGAGCCGGCGTACGAAACTGCTTTGTGTCAGCGAATGACCATCCGGGATACGAAAACCATTCGCTTCTCTTACCATGCCACCAGAGAGGAAACTCTTTTCTATCCGGTGGAAGGCATCCATTATTCTGCTTTTTTTGTGGTTCCCGGAACTGCTGTGCTAAAAGGCGACCTCCTCTGCGAACTCGATCTGGAAAATTATCCGGAACTGTTATCGGAAGCAGAGGCGACCCTATTGGATCTGCAGCAGGAACAGGTGCTTCTCGAAGAAAACCTGGCGTTGTCTCTGAAACGGGAATCCCTTACAAACACCGAAACAAGTAAACGGGAAAGGCAGAATACTGTGAACGAAATCAACCTTCGCTATACACAAAAGCGTACTGAGCTGGAGGACCGGATCTATATTCTGCAAAAACGCATGGAAGAATATCAGACGGTCATTCGCGAACGACAATTATACGCTCCTTTCGACGGAACAGTCACGTACGTATACTCCCCCGGTTCCTCTGATCTGTCGCAGAAAGGCCAGCGGATTGTGACTGTGACCGATGATTCCCAAATGCTCTTTACCGCAGAAACAGAATACAGCAGCTATTTTCTTCCGGATACCGAATACCTGCTTTCGATCAATGGAGAGGACCGGATCACCGTACCCGTCTTTCCGGAGGAGGAAAGCAGTCCCAATACGGTGTTTCTGGCACTCAAAGTCCCGGATTACGACCTGGAAGACGGTGTTTCCGGAACCCTTGAGCTCTCTCTCGAAGAAAAAGACCAGGTGCTTGGCATCCCAAAAAAGGCACTTTCTTCCATCAACGGCAAACCGATTGTCTATCTTCTCGGAGAAGACGGCTTTCGGACCTATCAGGAAGTCAATACAGGCATAGAAGGCCCTTATTATACCGAAATCATATCCGGTCTGGAGGAAGGGGATGAAATCCTCCTCCCCGACTGAAAGGAGTCCAGAATGAGAAAATGTTTCCTGCCCATCCTTCTGTGTATTCTTCTTACCATTCCGGGATGCGCATCCCACATCGCAGATGATGCTCCGGAGCTGATTGAACCCTCCGGTACTGCAGCAGCTTCCTCCCCCGTGATTCGGGGGGAGTTCTGTACCACAGAAGTCTATGAAGGATTTGTAACGCCCGATGTAACCGAACTGTCCTTTGATCGGGACGGAACTATCTGGCAGATTTCTGTCGGTTCCGGATGTTATGTAAACGAAGGGGATTTACTTGTGAAACTGAACACGAAAGAAGAAGAAGAAAAAGCTGTGGAACTGGAAGCGGAACTGGAACTTCTTCGGAGTGACTACGAATACACAAAAGCAGTGCACGAAAACCGCAAAGAATATCTGCGCACTGAATTGAAACAGACAGCCGAAGCAAACGGCACGAACAGTGCGGAATATCAGCTTAAGCAAATTGATCTGGAGGAATCCGACCTGGCATATGCAAAATCAGAAAAAGATCTGGAAAGCAGCATTTCCCAAAAAGAACAGACTCTCGCAGCGATAGAACAACAGATCGCTCTGGGAGCCATCACGGCGGAACACGCGGGCTATTTTTACCTGTCCTCCGATATTACCGAAGACGCCTATGTCCAGAAAGGTAAAACTATCTGCTGCATTACGAAAGATGATTCTCTCATGTTCACTTGCTCCTATCTTGATGAAGCAGATCTGAAAAATTGTGCCCTTTCTGCCCTGATCGGCGGTGTATCTTACGAAATCTCGTATGTTCCTCTGTCCGAGGAAGAACGCTCCGCCCTCTATTTCACCGACGAAAGAGACCGTTCACTGTTCACTTTTCTGCCGGATGCAGATCTGTCTTCCCTGTCTGCGGGAAATACCGGATTTCTCATTGTAAACGGCCATATGCTCGACGATGCACTTCAGGTACCGATCAATGCTCTGTTTGCTGATTCTTCCGGAAAATACGTCTATGTCATGGAAGAAGGCACAAAAAAAAGACAGGACGTCACCGTCGGCGCATCCAACGGTATCATGACTGTCATTGAAGAAGGACTGAATGAGGAGGATATCGTATATGTACAGCAGTAAACATTTCTTCCGTTATTTTTCTTCTCTTTTTCTGGCTCTTTCTGTGACGGCAGTGCTTTTGATTTCCTGCGTTCCGGTTGTCTTTGCTGCAGATACAACTTATAAAACCTGCACCGTGACGCGCACTAGCATCGCCATTCAGAAAGAGAGCAAAGCCTCTCTTCTCTATCCCTCGCAGACCGTCGTCCGTTACGAAGGCGCGGAAGCAACTTATGTTTCTTCTCCCGTAAAACACGGTCAGACCGTCCAGGCCGGAGAGGTTCTGATGACAGTAACGCCAAAAACGGATCCCATCGACTGTGAGGAAAAAGAACTGGAGCTTGCCCGGCTAAAAAAGAGCCTCGAAGATGAAATTCAAATAAGAAACAACCACCTTGCGGTACTTTCCGGACGGAAAAATACCATTTCCGATTCCTTTGAATACCGGAAACTGCAGCTGGATATTCAGAAATGTGAACTGGAGCTTGCCCATTTTATCTCCGTTCAGAACAGAGAAATTGCCCAAAAAGAAACAGAACTGGAAAAAATCTATGCAGCGATCAATGCCGTCGAAATCAAAGCTCCCGTTTCCGGTATCGTGACTGACCTGATCATTCCCGGGGATAGCGACACGATTACCAGCGGCATGATCATCTGCCGGATTGAAGATCCTTCTTTTTGTATGGCAAAATCCGCTTCCTGTCTCTTTCCGTTCGGTTCTCATGTTCAGATCTGCGGAGACCGAATGGGAGAAGAGGTGAAAATAGCCGCCGTCGTTACCGGTTCCTCCAGTATCGAATCGATTGACACGGATAAATTCTCTTCCTGCCTGCTTCCGCAAAACGAAGTGATCCATCTTGAGACCATCAGTAATTTGTCCGTTATCGGAACAACAGTAGAACTGGAACAGGTTCTCTTGATTCCGACAAAAGCAGTTCACACCGACAATGCCGGAAGTTTTGTCTATGTACTGACAGAGGAAGAAAGAAGCAAAAAACAATATATAACCGCTTATTGTATTGATTCGGACTGGACCTGGTCTGTGTGCGGTCTCGATGAAGGACAGACCTTGATTCTGCGCTAGGAGGGTGTGACATGTTAATGACAATTATCCGTAAAATGTGGAATAAAAAGATGATGATGGCGTCTCTTCTCCTCGGAGATCTTCTCTTCATCAGCATTGCGGCAGCAAATCCGATGTTTCTGCAGGCCTCTCTTCGAAGAACCCTGAATACCTCGATCGAAGCTCTCGCAGAGCAGCAGGGATGCTGGCCAATGACCTACTCTGTCACTCCCGCAAGCAGTTATAAACCGCAATTTCTCCGGCGCACCACAAATGAACTGCTTGCCTCGGCGGATGATTTTGATCTGCCTCTTCATACCCTGGTCACCATCTACTCTCTCAAGCCGGAAGAGACCGTATCAAATCTTGACAGGCAGGATAGGGTATCGGCCCTTCAGGTCAGCACCATCACAGATATCGAAAATCACATTGAGATTCTCTCCGGCACCGGTATGAGCAAGGAGCCTGACGAGGATTCCGTCATTGATGCAGTTGTTTCGCGGAGAACCTTTCGCAAATGCGGTCTGATTTTGGGTGAAATTCTGACTTTTGAGAACACGGAACTGTCTCCCGGAGTACCGCTCAGAATCCGGATTACCGGTATCTTCCAAAACAATCTGGAAACCGATCCCTATTGGATCAATGCCCCGGACAGCTACACACAGAGTCTTTTTATTGATGACTCTCTGTATTCTTCTCTGTATCTGTCCGACCAGTCGAATTGTAAATCCAAAGCAGCCTGGTATGCACTTTATGACTATTCCGACATTTCTCTGAACTCCATACCATCTGTACTTACGCAGATTGCCAGATATGACGAGCTCTTTTTGTCGGAATACGGAACAAGTCATTTCTGTTCTTTTGCCGGCATCTATGAAGACTACCTGGTCACAAAAAGAAATACCGAAATCACCTTCCGTGTTCTTCAGGTTCCGTTTCTTCTGCTTTTGGTTTCCTTTATCCTCATGGTTTCCAGGCAGCTGATCCACATGGAAATGGCGGAAATTGCCGTATATAAAAGCCGTGGCCTTAGCAGAAAACCGATTATTACCATGTATCTTCTTCAGAGCCTGATCCTTGCGCTTGTGGCTGCCCTTTTTGCTGTTCCGCTGTCGATTTTGCTGGTAAAGCTTCTCGGTTCCGCCTCCGGTTTTCTCACATTTTCCGGAACGCATACGTTTCAGCCCCGGTTTTCGTTCGATAGTCTGCTTTACGCTGCAGTAGCTGTTCTTTTTTCCGTTTTCACCATGCTCTTACCCGTAATCAGCCAGTCGAAGACAACGATTGTCCGTCACAGAGCAGACAAATACAGAAAAGGTACAGCTCCTCTCTGGCAGAAATACTTTCTGGATCTTGTGATTCTTTGTGTGGCCTTGTATGGACTTTTCAATTACTCTGCCCAGAAAGATGCTCTGCTTTCCAGAATTTTATCCGGCAAACCGTTGGATCCACTGCCCTTTTTATGTTCTTCCCTGTTTCTTCTGGGAGCAGGTCTTCTATCCCTGCGGCTGGGAACCTGCCTGATCCGTTTCATTTTCTGGCTTTTCAAAAAGAAATTGAATCCTGCACTCTATGCTTCCTTCTCTTATATCATAAAAACCAGAAGGCAGCAAAACTATTTTGTCATTTTTCTGTTCCTTACCGTTGCTCTTGGAATATTCAATTCCTCAGCCGCAAGAACCATCAACAACAATGATGAACAGAACACCCGCTATCTGAACGGCACTGACCTTATTGTCCGTGAACGGTGGCAGAGCAACCGCGATTCAGAGGATGTACAGCTCAATGGAGGAAAGATCATCTATCAGGAACCGGATTTTTCCAGATATTCCGGCTTTGATGACGTGATCCATACCGCCAAAGTCTACCGTTCCGATTCCATGAATGTCACGATATCCTCCAGCACACTGAAAAATGTAGAACTTATGGGAATCTGGACAAAAGATTTTGGCGAAACCGCACGTTTTGACACCTCTCTTCTTCCGGAACACTGGTACAACTATCTCAATCTGCTTGCAAAAGATCCAAATGGTCTTTTGCTGAGCACAGATTTTCAGACCGATTTTGGAGTAAAAAAGAATGACAGTATCGTTGTAAAAAATGTTGACGGCAGTTATCTGCGCGGCACAGTACTCGATTTTGTAGATTATTGGCCGGGCTATGCTCCCTCCTGCTGTATAAGTCAATCTGACGGTACCATAAAAGGAGAAAACAATTATCTGATCATCGCCGGTTTATCTGCAGTTCAGGATTCTTTTGGCCTTCTTCCCTATGAAGTCTGGATCAAAACAAACGGAACGAATGAAGGAGTCTATCAGGGGATTACAGATCTGGGGATTCCGGTTGAGTCTGTCAATGACACCTCCAAGCTACTGCAGAACAGAAAAAATGACGCTCTGATCAACAGCACAAACGGAGTCCTCACCCTTGGTTTTCTTATCAGTATCATCTTGTGTGCCGCCGGATTCCTGATCTACTGGACCCTGTCAATCAAAGAGCGGGAGCTGCAGTTTGGCATTTTCCGTGCCATGGGGATGGCGATGAGCGAAATTGCTGAAATGCTGATCAATGAACAAATCTTTATCTCTCTGCTGCCGATCCTTTTCGGTGCTTTTTTCGGATGGCTTGCTGCAAAACTTTATATGCCATTGATTCAAATGGTCTACTCTTCCGCTGATTATGTCATCCCCCTGAAGGTGATCTCATCCGCGGCGGATAACCTCAGACTCTCAGCCGTCATCCTGATTGTTCTTGGCGTCTGCATGACGATTCTGATCAGAATGATTCAAAAGCTGAAAATCGCACAGGCCCTGAAGCTGGGAGAAGACTGAGTATTCGAAAAGGGAGCTGAGTATAAACTACTGTGCAGACGGAAATGGACGCTGTGCAGAAAATAGATCTCGACGCAGACGCGTTCTCGCCCCTTCAAAACGCAGCGATACTAAATTCTCCGGAGGAATCTCATTTTCTGTGTCGTTTCTCATACCTGCTGTCATCGATTTTCATCGATTTTCTGAAACAAATCCGCGATCATAAAGGAAACCGCCTCATAATGTACATAGTCTGTCGCATTTTCGCGGACAAAAACCCTTACCTGGGCCGGAAATTCTTCATCTTTTTCCCAGAAAACAAGTCGGATCGGTATCTCCGGGAAAGGATAGAAAATCCACGCAGTATCACCGGCAGACGGATCGTATTCTCCTTTGGCTATTTTACATCTCTCTTCCAGCTGATTGATTTTTCCTGAATAATCCTTTGCAAAATTCAAAAACAACGGGTCCGTTCTGTCATTGCTCCGGATCCGCACTGGATCCAGGGCACTCTCCGGAACCCAGTTTCCAGCCTCGTGAATCCTTCCTGTCCCGTCACCCAGATAATGATATACTGCGAGTGCTTCGTTCATCTGAAGTTTGTCCGTCCACACCGCATTCTCTTTCTTTTCCAGAATGCCGTTCTCACAGTTCAGACGGTACTCACACCCAAAATAAGAGAGCAACAGATACTCCTGCTCCTTTACAAAAGTAATCACCTGTTCCTTCCCCGCCGGGTCAAACCCGGCAAAATTGTTTCTCCATTTACTGCAGGCCGCTTTTGCATCTGTAAAGGAAAAACCAATATTCCGATAGGAATGAAATCCCATACCAAACACCTCCCTCAATCAGCTTTTTGTATTCACAACCCCAAATAGCGTGTCTTTTTCAAATACGCAGTCCCGTCCTGCTGCCGTTTTTCCATGCTTTCGGCAGTGCCCGTAAAAGGATGATTCTTTCACTCGAACTCTGCACCAGCATTTCCGCAATTGCTGCGGCGGCTCCGAAATTACCTTCAATCTGAAAAGGGGAATGCCGGTCAAACATATTTGGATAGGGTTATTCCTCATCAGCAGCCGGCTCACACCACTCGGTAAGGCTTTCTTCGCCCGGAACTTCGATTGCCTGATGAGAAAACCATTCTTTGGGGTGCTGCACCCATTGTCATACCTCCAATCCATCTTACCAGGTTTTGATCCATTCACTGATTTCCTGTCTGGATGCTCTGTTCAGCAGCTTTCCTTCCGTGATCACCGCACCAGGTGCAGACGGCTGTAATTCCCGTACCGTATTTCCAAAGCCGCTTCCCCCTGATGTTGCAAAAAGAAGGATTCTTTTTCCGGAAAAATCATAACTTTCCAAAAACGTATTTATGATTGTAGGCGCCACATACCACCAGATGGGAAAGCCTAAAACAATCTCATCGTATATACTGATTTTTGCATCCGTATCTGCAATCTCCGGTCTGGATTTTTTATCTTTCATTTCTATACTGCTTCTGGATTTTTTATCCATCCAGTTCAGATCCTCTTTTGTATAAGGTGTCTTCGGTGTGATCTCATACAGATCTGCTTTCGCGCTTTCCGCAATCATCTCTGCCACTTTTTTTGTCGTTCCGCCTGCGCTGAAATAGGCAACTAATTTTTTTCCCATAGCTTTTTTCTCCTTAAAAAATAGATGTGTACGGTTTTCTTTTCTATCCTACGCATCTATTTTATCTCTTTGGATTTCATTATGTCCAATACTTCTGTTACATCCCATTTAATGCTTCAAAAGCATTGATTTCCTCGATAAACCGATTCACTGCCTGTGAATACGGTATATTTCTTCTCCACGCAATTACGGTACTCGCAGTGATTTCCGGAAAAAGCCTTCTCTGGACAAGGATATCCTCCTTCCAGTATTTCGCTGCTCCCTCAATGGATACCGGATATCCGAGACCATGTGCTGCCATAACACCGGCATTTGTGCCAAGATTACTTGTAAAAGCAATAGAAAGCCTTGAGAACTCTTTTCCAAACCAGTTGGCAAGTTCACTCTGTACACCCATTCTTTCCGGCAGAATCAGTGGTTTCCCAAGCAGATCTTTCTTTTCTATAAATTCTTTCTCTGCAAGCGGATCATCGGGGCGCATCCCCACACCCCAATGATCACTGTCCTGAATCCTGATAGAATCAAGCCCTTCTGTATCTACCGGTTCCATAAATAATGCGACATCCACAAGTCCCTTATTCATCATCTCATATATGGTATCGGCCGTTGCTGTATGAATGGAAATCTGAACCAGAGGATATTTTTCTTTAAAACTTCTGCATATTTGGGCCAATATCTCTACCGCCGCAAATTCTCCGCAGCCCACAGTAACCGTTCCTTCGATCACTTTTTCTGTTCCCTTAAGTTCTTCCAGGGTACGCTCTTCCAGATTCAGAATCTCCAATGCTCTTCTCTTTAACAAAATTCCTTCCTCTGTAAGCGTAATATTTTTTCCCTTGCGTTCAAATAAGACGATCCCCAGTTCTTCTTCAAACGCTGCCAGCTGTCTTGAAAGTGTCGGCTGCGTAATATGTAATTGTTCCGCCGCTTTGGTGAAGCTTTGCTCTTTTGCTACCATTAAAAAATAACGTAATATCCTCAGTTCCATCTGTCGTGATCCTTTTCTTTTATTTCATAAGTTTTTCCTTCGTCTGTGGCCCGCTTGTTTCTTTCTATTATGAGTAAACAGGTTTCGCTTCTCTGCCTGCTCCATCATCAATTCCATCTGCTTCTGAACATCCGTCTCCTTTTCCAGCTTCTTTTGGATCTCTCCTTTCCGGTATTCGGTCAGCAGATCAGCTGCTTGATTATAATCCCTCTCAAATAACAGCTCACTGACCTGTTTTCGCAAAATCTCTTCCGGAATGCGCTCCACGATTTTCTGAATGACAAATTCTTTCCTTTTATCTTTGTATTTCGGCATCGCATTCCATTCCTGAAGCTGTGCCAGCTCCGACCGCCAGAGAACGGATAATTTCTTTTCCCATTTCATATTTGGATTACGCTGAGGTTTTCGATAAAAATAGAAATCAATCCTCTCTCCCACCGATTCCACCGTAATGATTCCCCAATGTTCCGGTACATGCTCATGGATATGCCTTGCATGACTCGTCCCGACCACAACGATATTGCAATCATAATAGCGTTCATAGTCTCTTACCTGCCGTGCAAGCCTTGCATAGGTATCGGCATCGCTTTTGATCTCTATTCCATACAGAGCCTCCGGCAGGACCATAACCAGATCTGCGCGGGATTTCCCCATTACCTTCTCTTCCAGGATCCTTGCCTTCCCGTAGGTTTCCTCCAGGAAATCAAATAAAGGCTCCCGGATATCCTTATCTCGGAGCATCTTTTTACCTCTCTTGCTGGTGATATTCAACAAAGCCGAATCTCTCTCTATTATAGCAGACAATGTACCTGGTGACACAGAATTTTCGCAAAACTATTAGCACTCTCTATTGTCGAGTGCTAATATGTGCATTATGTAGAATAATCTCTCTTTCCGGTATTCCTGAATCAACACTTCGGATTTCTCCGACAGTTCAAATTTCGTTTGTGTCACGAAAGGAGATATCCATCCGAATTTCGAAAATGGTGAATGTGGCATCTGCTTTTTTCACAGCTTCTCTCATGACCGGATGTAAAAAGAATTCTCTATATCCTGGTTTTTCTTCACACAGCATAATTCCACCGACCCGACTAAATATTCACACTTATCATTTATCCGTAACCTCTTGCCGTTGCAAAAATGCGGTCTCCATCTCGAATTACTGCCGCTGCCGTGACGATAAATATTGAATTCTGCATATGCTTAAACTAATCACGGGACGGCGGGCAATGGCGGATAATGGTTTCAAAAACCCGGTTGGCAATCAGCAGATGGCCCAAATCATTGGGGTGACAGTGGTCCGGACAGACCAGCCAGTCCACACCCTGCTGAGCGGCGTAAACATCAGCGTACCAAAGGCCGTTTTTCTCCGCCAGTTGTTGTATAATCAGGTTATATTCCTCTGATAGCTGATAATCGCTCTTATCCCAATGCTCACAGTCTTTGTAAAACACCGGATGCATATAATAGAGATTCAGGCAGACAATGGCCGGATTGATTTTTTCCCGAATCCGATCGATCATCTGCTGGTAATCCCGTCGGAACACCAGGGGGGAGGTTCCGCCGCGGGAATCATTCAATCCATAGGCAATCATCAAAAGATCCGGTTTCTGATTGATGACATCCTCTTTTATTCTCTCCAGGCCGCAGGGGTTGACGGCAAATTCATAAGCCGGCGTCTCGCGACAGAGGATGCTGGCGCTGATCCCCTTATTCCGGAGTTCTACAGGACCGCCCTTCCATTTTTCCAGCATTTTTGTCGTAAGGCTTGCCCAGCAAAGTTCCGGGGAAGAAGCGCTCATCCCAAAGGTGACGCTATCCCCGAAAGCCACCACCCGATTGATGTCCTGAAGCGATTGAATCGTTTGTTCCATTTCTCCCAACTCCTTTATGTTTTTTGTAATAGAATCCGCCCTTGGCAAGACTGTAGCCCAGCACACTGTACCGTAAGGCCGTATCTGTAAGATAAAAATTCATTGGCGGTATTTATTTTTATTGCAATAGCGCCATCAATCATATCCGTAATCGTTTTCCTTCCCTTTTTTATTTTCATTTGATTGAGCAAAACCTTTGATCCACCAATCACAAGAAGTGCAATAAACACTGGATTTATAAATCAGATATAATCCTGTACTTAGAATAACTGAGCCAATACTATCTGTCAACCAATGCACTCCTGCAATCGTTCTTCCAATTGCCATAAACAGGTGTTGCCATTTCTGCAAGACGAGACATACTCAAACTGATTGATTGATCGCCCCTTCACTCCATTTCCATTACAGAAATTTCCTCTCATCTATTCGCCACATTTACTCGTACTTCCAGCAACTATTGGACTTCATCTTCTTTTGCAGACGCAGACTTATCCGTATTTCCGAGCCTTATATGTAATTTCTGTCCGTCGGACCAAGACTTTGCTTACAGCTTCCTTCAGATTCCACCTCGCGATGGACACCCTTGCTGTTCGGCTATACACTTCCTCGTTGCCTGGGTGTGTTCACGACTTTCACCCATTAGAGCGCGCCCATGGCGCGCAAACAAAAAGCAGCAAATCTTTTCAGACTTATTGCTCGATGCGCCGATGGGGCGGCGGGTATTCAGTTTTGAACATGATGAGGGGCAGCAGCATTTTTTGCTGTCGCCCCTTAATTAGGTGGGCGAAGCACATTTACTTGCAGAAGGTTGTTCGTTTATGTACCGGTAATAGGTACTGCGGTTACTGTTTAGCACTCGACAAAGGGTAGAGATGCTATGTTGTTTGGAAAGTGCCTTTGCTGCATTCAGTCTTTGTCCGAGTGTGGCGTAAAGATTGCAATGGCTTTTTTAAGATGAGATTCTCCTCTTCCCGCTGAGCGTTAAACCAATCCGGGAAGGCGACCGGGACCTACACCGCCTGTTCCAAAACCCGCCTCACAGCTACGTCGGTGTAGCTGCTATGGAACACCGAATCCAGGCTTTTGTTCAGCGATTTCTCCGGTTGACGGCTATTCATCTGGTCCCGCAGCTTGCGCTTGCGAAAAAAACGCCGCACCGTTTCAATTAGTGTCCTTCCTCCACTCCATAACTAATGAAAAAGCAAAGCTAATCTTGCGCGGAATGTTCTGCAAACAGCTTCGCAATTAACCGGCCTGTCTGACCTTTCAGCAAGTGCAGCCGCGCAGCGGCGTCTGTATCTCCTCCCAGATACGCTCGCATTAGTCTTCCTTCTTCATAGCATAATTCATCATGCAGCGGAAAATAGTACCGGTACAGGAATATAGCGTAGCTAACCATTCGATAAGAGGCGTAGAACTGCATATTTTCCGGGTCATCTCCGCGTTTACATTATATACGTCTGAGATCCAGTAAGGATGGCAGAATATACTGATTCCGCCTCCTTCCCGAATTTTTTGGTAAATGAGCATACAGGACGCCCATACAAATTTATCCACACCCTTTGGAGGATCTGGAAGACTGGAAACCAGCCGATTGACTTCATCCATCCACTCCTGTCTTGGGTCGCAGCTCCATAACCGGTTGGTACCGTGCTTTGCCAGTTCATTAACACTGAAACTGCCCGCAAAGTTAATGATATGGACATTGTTCCCCGGAGTGTGTACCTCTTCTCCGGGGTAGATCTGAAAATCAATCTCCACATTTTGATAGGCGTCTATGGCTTCCTGAGACGGGTAATACATTCCATGGTCTGTAATCGGTGCAAAGTCAAAACCATGTTGCCGGTACATTGCGCTTACAAAAGCCGGAGACTCCCGCCCATCGCTGCGGCAGGAATGCGCATGGAAGTCGCCCATTAGCGGAATCCGTTCCATCAGATCCGGATATAGAGAATAGACTGCCAAGGAAGCCATTGCCTTTTCTTCACCCGGACGGAAAATGCGGACAGAATGCTCCTGTTCGCCGGGGAAAGCACAGCAAAAACTTAATACCCCGTTTACAGGACGGGCCTACACTTCAAATGTAGAAACTAATGTAGAAACTTCGGTCATAGGAAAGACCCGTATTGTGTAAATCGTATTTTCATCAAACTCCCGATTCGGAGAAATCGGCCGGATCGCAACCCGCTGCTCCAATCCGCTAGGTAAAATTTTAGGAGTGATGTCATATTCAAAAAGTTCTGCGTTCATATAAATTCTCCTGACTCAACAAGTTTTTTTCAATGTTTTCGTTAGTTGCCGCCTTCATTCTCTCCATTTCGGAACCGGGCAGGAGTCGAGGTGCTGCGCAGCAGATGCTTGGTCACTTTATCGCACAAAATATCCAGGGCCGATGATCAGTCAGGCCTGGATATGGAATATGTTTATTCTATTTGTTATTGCTGAATTCATAGGCTTTCTGAATCCATCCGAGGAGTTCTTCGTCGATTTCAGAAATGCTGCCAATGACAACCTGATGAGTCCAGCGATTTCGCGCTGCTTCTGTGCAAACAGCGATTCTCCCGGAATTCTATGGATAATTCAGGTCGAATATTACAAACATATCATGTGGAAGAAGTTATGCTTTTTTCTTCACACGTGCCGAAAATATGCAGGCAAATATATATCGATTGGTTAAAGAAAGCTGAGTCTTCAAAGGTTTTGATACCTTTCTACTTTCTCAGAATTTTCTCCATTGCCTTTCCCTTGGCCAGTTCATCCACAAGCTTATCGAGATATCGAATTTCACGCATCAGTGGATCCTCGACATTTTCGACTCGAACACCGCATACCACACCGGTGATCTCCTCGCAGTTCGGGTTCATTGCCGGAGCCTGTCGGAAGAAATCACCATAGGTAATATCACTGGCCATAAGTTTATCGAGTTCCGTTTCCGCGTATCCTGTAAGCCAGACGGTTACTTCGTCGACCTCAGCCTTGCTGCGACCTTTGCGTTCTGCCTTTGCAACCAGCAGAGAATACACTTTAGAAAAGGACATTGCAAATACTTTTTCATCCGTCATAATGATTTCTCTCCTTTTCTACTTTCGCTTTTTCTCACCGCTTTTCTTTGGTCGATTATCCATATACTCATGTGCCAGGATATCCTTCAGAACCAGCATGGCATCCAACTCCGAATATCCGTAGTCTGCCTGAAGTTCAGTAAACATCCGTCTAATCTCAGCAGCATACTTTGAGATATCTACTTCCTTCTGATAAGTTGCAAGGACCGGATACTTTGTACTCCAGACCTTGGTCCAGTCCACTTTTTCCTGAGTTTCCTCAGTTGTATTTCGAATGAATTCTTCAATCGGCTTCATATTTTTCTCCTTATCTCAGGCATGGTTGTCAGCTTCGTAGCACCACCTTACCATACGGGATACACAAACCGCCGTGGAAAGCATATGTCTTGCAGCCAACATCATAAAACGATCACCAATTCCACATTACTCTGCAGAATTAATAACGTATTCAATTTTTCATTCTTAACCACATGGAAATCCACATATGTATTAATATTATACACCATTTTTCCGGTTTTGCGTAACGTATTTACCGCCACTGTGCCGGGTTCTTGCCGCGATGTGACAAATCGGACTACCGCTTTTTCAAAAGGAAAGGTGTTGTGGCTCATCATTGATAATGGCTTCAATGATCTTCCCAATATTGCTGCTGACCTTTCCCTTAACACTATGAACATCCTGATTGACCAGCTTCTCCTGCCTGATTGCAAGAAGACAGTTGTCTGCAAGTAAACCGATTCGTGAATTCTTTTTCGCGTTCATCCCGGTTTTCTGCAACAGACATTGATATGCATAGCTGTAACGTCCATCGCCGTCCATTGTCAGAAACTTTTCATCATTTCCCAAGACAAATTCTTCGTATGCTCCCTCCAGATGTAACAAAGAAAAAGTTCAAATCCAGGATTTGTTACACCGACAATATTTCTGGTTTCAATATCCGCAACAAATTCTTCATACCCGGAGACCTTTTCCTCAAAAATATCAGCGTCAAAGATAATGACCATACGATCCCGTTCTTCGTCAAAATCTCCTCCAAGTATCGCCTTCTGCTGTTCTGCAAATTCCGCAAGCCGTTTTGGGAAGGAGAGGTTCCTATCCTGTTCCGTCTTTTCAAGAAGACGCACATCAATCAACGGATGAATATTCAGGTCCTTACGAATATCAATCAGTCGCTTAAAATAGAACGTTTCCGTATTTGCGCCTTCACAGATAAAATAGTATTTACGATACGGTTCAATCTGTTCCTCTCGGTCAGAAGGACGCTTGTTCCAGTTTTCATAAACATGAGTTGGCACGCTTACTCCTCCTTCCGAAATGAGAATCGACGGAATACAGGAATTGCACCGTAACGGCCTTCTAAATAGGCCTTACTCAGCTTTTTATCATATCGTTCTTTAAAACGATCAAGCGAATAAATATGACTGGAATTCTCATTATCGCGCTCTACAAACCAGATTTCATCTCTCCTGAAAAGGTCCTGATCCATAATTGTATCTTCATGGGTTGTAAAGATCAGCTGCATCCGTTTGCCATCATGAGCATCCATAAATAACTTCAGGAAATGCTCCGTTAACTTTGGATGTAAACTTCTTTCTAATTCATCAACCACATAAGCCGTGTCTTCCCGACTGGTAAGAAGCATATCTACCAGGTCAAACAACCTCTTTGTGCCATCGGATTCTTCAGCAAAATCAAAATCGAAGAAAGACTTACCATGGTTCAAAACAAGCGTTGTGATCTCCGGTTCATCATTGCCGCAAATTCGGATATTAAAGAAACCATCTGCAATTCGCCAGCTCATCTGCATCTCAGGAAGACTGGTCATCTGCATTTGCTGACGAAACGTAGCAAATATCCCCATCAGAACTTCTTTGGGAACCATTTTACTAAGCTCATCAACTGATATCTTTTTTGTACTAATTCTACTAATGCCGGTATCAAATGTCTGAATCAGATGACTGATATTTTCCAGTGAAGTCTCATTGTAATAAAGGTCTGTACTCGATAATGCAGTGTTCGGATTCAGAACAATGATATTCTGCATGATCCAATGATATACGACCGGGAAAAACAGAAGTTTTGATTTACTATCGTACTTTTTACCGCGGCTCATCTCTTCAAGGAAAAGCTGCGTATCATGACCGGCGAAATCCTCTGCATATACTGAAAAACGGTTTCTTTCGGACGTTGTTGGTGTAACACCCTCGCCAAGGGATGGTGCTGCATCACCTGTACGAATAAAGAGATTATGTGCAGAACCATCCTGCATTAACTCGTACAGCCACTCTTCCGTAATCGTTCTGCGACTAAGCACTGCGGAAAAGCCGTAAGCATAGAAGCTATCCCCAACAGTAAACTGAATTTCAAATACGCTTTCTCGCTCTTTGTTTTCCTCGTTCTTTCTGCAAAAGCTATTCACACTATTTACCGGAAGGCCTCCGGATAATGTTTCCTTAATGAATCGCAGAACATCTACCAGATTCGTTTTACCGGAAGCATTTGCACCATAAACTACAGCATTTTTCAAAACATTGACCTGCTTGATCTTTATCCTGTGGTTTCTATTTGTCTGAATCTTACTGGAAGAAATCATGGATAATTCTTCCCGCTTATCAAAAGACTTATAGTTTTCAACAGAGATTTTCAGTATCATCCTGTTTTCCTCCTTCCACTCGTATTAATATTATAGGCTTCTTTTGCATGCAGTCAATCGCAAAATGCCTATTCGACGTTTTTTTCTCTAAATAGACGAGTTGTTCAAGTAAAAGAAGGGTTCTGGAAAAAGATTCTCACACCAAACTCAGAATTTCAGGCTTTTTTCTAAGTGGTAAACTATCCGCATCTCACCATTCTTTCTTTATCGCTTGAAAAGAAACAAGCGATAAAAACAAACGATAATTCCCAAAAGGCCAAACCAAAATCCCAAAGGACTTTAGAGAATCAGCAAAAGATCATTGAGTATCTGAAAGATAATGGGCGTTCAAAATGCTCTGATATCGCCAGCCATTTGGGGCTTAGCGAGGCTCGTACAAGAGCCATTATTGCTGACATGTCGAATATCGAATTCATAGGTGGCAATAGGAATAGAACTTATCGAATCAAATAATCAACTTACATTATCGCTTGTTTCCATTTCAAGCGATAACGTCATTTTAAAATTAAAAGAGAGCATGGACAGTTTAACTATCCGGAAATTCCAGATAATTCAAGCATCCTCAAGTTCTGAGTCAGATATACTGCTGCACTGGAACGAATTATCTTTCATAAAAGATTCCCTTGCCCTTGTATGCATCCTGCTTTGAAATTTTAGTCTCTCGCAATCTCCACATTTTTACCGGCAAAAGCGATGCCATACTTTACAATTTCCTTGATTCCACGGTCCTCCATATCGGTATCGTAGTGCTTATCCTCAATCTGCTTCAGCGCCTCGGCGGCGGATGCAGATAAACCAGCATCATCCTTTATCGCTTTGAATTCCATGATAATGCCCGGCAGAGAATGTACTTTAGGCTCCATCACAAGATCAAACCTTCCCTCTCCCGATTCCCTGTTTGATCTGATGTAATATCTGGAGGACATACCTGCTGCCAGTCCAAGCATCATGCCATGGTAAAATGTCTCCGTTCCACTCCGGTCGGCGCAAAGCCAAGGTCCCCCGGACCTTGTGCGCCCTTCTGCTGCTCCATCAAAACAACTGATGCAGGT
>JALEOU010000114.1 GCA_022766945.1 Fusicatenibacter sp.
CACGGAGCATGATTATGAAGGTAGAGCGTGATGAGCTGGTTGAGGAACTGCTCAAAGAGTACATCAAAAATGAATCCTGGAAGTGAGCGGCCAAGTCATGAGAATAATGGGATTGGATTACGGCTCAAAGACAGTAGGGGTGGCAGTCAGTGACCCTTTGGGTTTTACTGCCCAGGGAGTGGAAATTATCCGCAGAAAATCGGAAAATAAGCTTAGGCAGACGCTTGCAAGGATTGAAGAGCTGATTCGGGAATATGGCGTGGAAATGCTTGTTCTGGGATTACCTAAGCACATGAATAATGATATGGGAGAGCGGGCTGCAAAATCCATGGAATTTCAGGAGATGCTGAAAAAAAGGACAGGCCTGCCTGTTGTTATGTGGGATGAACGGCTGACCACAGTGGAAGCGGACCGGACGATGATGGATGCGGGGATTAGAAGAGAACACCGGAAGGAGTATGTAGATATGCTTGCAGCAGTATTTATACTGCAGGGATATCTGGATTATCTTGCCAATCAGAAACCGGAAGAGTAGTTGGATAAAGGAATATTGTATGGAAAGAATAACTTTTGTTGCAGATGATGGAAGCAGTGTAGAATTTTACGTGGAGGAACAGACCAGAATCAATGGGACAAACTATCTTCTGGTATCAGACTCTGCGGAAGATGAGGCGAATGCCTACATCCTGAAAGATATCTCAGAGGATTCCGAGGCAGAGGGAGAATATGTCATGGTAGAGGACGATGTGGAGTTTGATGCTGTATCCGGCATATTCGCTTCCATGCTTGAGGGAGACGCGGATATTACATTTTAGTGCTCGGAACGAAATTACGCGGAGGTGCTAGTTGAAAAAGAATAGTGCAAGCAAGTTAAAAATCATTCCGCTTGGAGGCCTTGAGCAGATCGGAATGAATATTACCGTTTTTGAATATGAGGACAGTATCGTAATTGTTGACTGCGGTTTGGCTTTTCCGGAAGATGATATGCTGGGAATTGATCTGGTAATTCCGGATGTAACTTATCTGAAAGAAAACATTGACAAGGTGAAAGGCTTTGTCATTACCCATGGACATGAGGATCATATTGGCGCATTGCCCTATATCCTCAAAGATATCAATGTACCGATTTATGCAACCAAGCTGACCATCGGTTTGATTGAAAATAAACTGAAAGAGCATAATCTGCTCCGAAATACAAAGAGAAAAATCATCAAGCACGGACAATCCATCAATCTTGGTGCGTTCCGGATTGAATTTATTAAAACGAACCACAGTATTGCAGATGCGGCAGCACTGGCCATTTATTCGCCGGCAGGCATTGTGGTTCATACAGGAGACTTTAAGGTGGATTATACCCCGGTCTTCGGTGATGCGATTGATCTGCAGAGATTTGCAGAGATCGGAAAGAAAGGGGTACTGGCTCTGATGTGTGACAGTACCAATGCAGAGCGTCAGGGCTTCACCATGTCAGAGCGCACGGTGGGCAGAACCTTTGATAATCTGTTCTCCGAACACCGGGATTCCAGAATTATTATTGCGACGTTTGCATCGAACGTGGACCGTGTGCAGCAGATCATTAACTCTGCCAACAAATACGGGCGGAAGGTTGTGATCGAAGGACGCAGTATGGTAAATGTGATCTCTACCGCACAGGAACTGGGATATATCAATATTCCTGAGAATACACTGATTGAAGTGGAACAGATGAAGAACTACCCGGATGAGCAGATGGTATTGATTACGACCGGAAGTCAGGGTGAGTCCATGGCGGCACTGTCCCGCATGGCGGCGCATCTTCACAAGAAGATTTCCATTCAGCCGGGAGATACTGTGATTTTCAGCTCTCATCCGATACCCGGAAATGAGAAAGCTGTTTCCAATGTGATTAATGAGCTGTCAGCACAGGGTGCCAATGTGGTATTTCAGGATGTTCATGTTTCCGGACATGCCTGCCAGGAGGAAATCAAACTGATTTACTCTCTGGTGAAACCAAGATATGCAATCCCTGTGCATGGGGAATACCGTCATCTGAAGGCGCAGTCTGAGCTGGCATTAAGTCTTGGTATACCAAAAGAAAATATTTATGTCATGTATTCCGGAGATGTGCTGGAGATGGATGAAACCGGAGCGGCAGTCACCGGAAAGGTTCATACCGGTGCGATCATGGTAGATGGACTTGGAGTCGGCGATGTTGGAAATATTGTTCTGCGTGATCGTCAGCATTTGTCGGAAGATGGTATTATGGTGGTTGTACTGACACTGGAGAAGAGAAGCAATCAGCTTCTGTCAGGTCCTGATATTGTGTCCCGCGGTTTTGTCTACGTACGGGAGTCAGAAGACCTCATGGGAGAAGCCCGCCTTGTCGTGGAGGAAGCACTGGATGGCTGTCTCTCACGCAATATCTCGGATTGGGGCAAAATCAAATCCACCATCAAAGATTCTCTTGGCGATTACGTGTGGAAGAAGACCAAGAGAAGACCAATGATCCTGCCGATCATTATGGAGGCGTAATACCATGGAGAAAATATCAGAATGCCTGGATCAGTTGATTCTTGAGATGAGAGAAAGCCGGGCATATCAGAATTATCTGTGGCTGGAAGAGGAACTCGAAAAAGACCCGGAACTAAAAAGCCGGGTCGATGAGTTTCGTGCAAAAAATTATCAACTCCAGCAGGCAGAGAATGTGGATTTGTTTGAAGCGGTAGATTCCCTGGAGCGGGATTCTTATGAACTGCGAAAGAACAGAAAGGCGAATGCGTATCTGGAGGCAGAACTGGAAGTCTGTAAAATGGTGCAGAAGGTGCAGCAGAGAATCACGGATGAAATACGAATCGGTGTACCGGAGTATTGACAAAAGCTGCCAGGGATCACAGGAAGAAGTATGCCTGGTGCAGCGTAAGGATGGAAGGAGTATCTATGACCAGAAAAAAGAGTGATGCGGGGTATCGGGCTGCATTGACCGGGGTGAAGGGAATGATCCGTCTGCTGATTTATGTTTGTATTGCCTTTTTGATTATTCTTGCGGGCAAAAATTCCTACAGCTTCGGATACAGTGTATTTTATCAGAAACCGGTAGCGTCTGCTGCAAAAGGACAGGATGTGACGGTAGAAACCCGTGCCGGAATGGATGGCAGAGAGGTCTGGGAACTCCTCACGGATAAAGGTTTAATTGATGAAAGCATCTGGGTGTTTGAGACACAGTATATCTTGTCAGGTTATCACGGCAAGCTGCAGGCAGGAACCTATATTCTGAACACTTCTCAGACTGTCGACGAGATGCTTGAGATTCTTGCAGGAGTCAATACAGAAGGACAGCCGCAGGCGGAGGAAGAAGAATGACATCATTATCCTATTCCGGAGGTATCCTATGATTGTTGAGGAAAGAATGGTGACATATATCAATTCTCTGGATACCGGTCATACACCGTTTCTGGAAGAACTGGAGAAGCAGGCGAAGGAAGACCGCGTGCCGGTGATCCGACGCGAGATGCAGAGTTTCCTGAAAGTATTTTTGAAGATGAAAAAACCAAAGAGAATCCTGGAGGTAGGAACTGCCGTAGGATTCTCTGCTGTTTTCATGGCCGAGTACGGGGAATCGGATGCACAGATCACCACAATCGAAAATTTTGATAAGAGAATTCCCATTGCCAGAGCGAATTTTGAAAAATCAGGATTTGCGGATCGGATCACGCTGATGGAGGGAGATGCAGCAGAAGTGATGAGGACGCTGGATGGTCCTTATGATTTTGTTTTCATGGATGCGGCGAAAGGACAGTATATTCATTTCCTTCCGGAAGTGCTTCGCCTTCTGGATCAGGAGGGTGTGCTGATTACAGACAATGTGCTTCAGGATGGAGATGTGATTGAATCCCGCTTTGCCGTAGAGCGGAGAAATCGGACGATTCACAGGAGAATGAGAGAATATCTCTATGAATTAAAACACAATCCCGGGCTGCTCACCTCCATTATCCCGTTGGGAGATGGAATCGCTGTGACGGTAAAGGGATCACATAAGACGGAGGAAGAGAATGAAGAAACCGGAGTTACTGGTACCTGCGAGCAGCCTTGAAGTGCTCAAAGTTGCTGTGATATTTGGAGCGGATGCGGTATATATCGGAGGAGAAGCTTTTGGACTGCGCGCGAAAGCGAAAAACTTTTCCATGGAAGATATGAAAGAGGGAATCCGTTTTGCACATGCTCATGGAGTGAAAGTCTATGTGACAGCCAATATTCTGGCGCACAACAGGGATCTGGAAGGCGTGCGGGCGTATTTTCGGGAGTTGAGAGAGATCGGACCGGATGCACTGATCATCTCGGATCCGGGCGTTTATATGATAGCGAAGGAAGTTTGTCCGGAGATTGAGCGTCACATCAGCACACAGGCAAACAATACCAATTATGGGACCTATCTTTTCTGGCATGAACTTGGTGCAAAGCGTGTAGTGTCCGCGAGAGAATTGTCCCTGGCGGAGATTAAAGAAATCCGCAGACAGATACCGGAGGATCTGGAAATTGAAACTTTTATCCACGGTGCAATGTGTATTTCTTATTCCGGACGTTGTCTGTTATCCAATTATTTTACGGGACGGGATGCCAATCAGGGCGCCTGCACGCATCCGTGCCGCTGGAAATATGCGGTGATGGAAGAGTCCCGTCCCGGAGAATATCTTCCGGTGTATGAAAATGAGCGGGGAACATTCATCTTTAATTCAAAGGATCTCTGCATGATTGAACATATTCCGGATCTTCTGGATTCAGGTATTGACAGTTACAAAATTGAGGGGCGGATGAAAACAGCGCTCTATGTGGCAACTGTTGCACGGACATACCGAAAGGCGATTGATGACTGCCTGAAGAATCCGAAACTCTACGAACAAAATCTTCCCTGGTATCGGGATCAGATTTCAAACTGTACGTATCGCCAGTTTACCACCGGATTCTTCTATGGAAAACCCGGTGAGGATGCACAGATCTACGACAGCAATACGTATGTAAAGGAATATACGTATCTTGGAATTGTAGGAGAGCGGGATGCAAACGGACGTTATGCGATTGAGCAGAGAAATAAATTCTCCTTAGGTGAGCAGATTGAGATCATGAAGCCGGATGGAGAAAACATCGCTGTGACCGTGCGCGGAATCTGGGACGAAGATGGAAATCTCATGGAAAGTGCTCCACATCCAAAGCAGAAGCTTTTTATCGACCTTGGTATGGAAATGAACGAATTTGATATCCTGCGCAGGCAGGAAGAATAAAAGAAGCCGGATGCTTTTTGGGCATCCGGCTTCTTTTATTCTCCTGAAATGCAGACATCTGTGAGGTACACAACGCGGGGAACGATACAGTCATTGATCTGCCGCGTCTCTTTCGAAAAACGAAGATTTCCAAGTACTTTGGAAAAGTTTGCGGAAACAGAGCCGCCGGATACGGAATGACGGTGGACGCCGTCACTCTCATATCCGAGACGAATCTCTCCGCCGAAATATCCCGTGACAGGATCCATCTGAAAAGCACTGAAATCCGTCACCTCCAGATGAGGAAGTGCCCGGAGTTCCGATTCACTCATGGTACCTCCGGATACCTGAAGATTATTGCGGGATGTGGTGTCTTTCATTCCGATATAATAAGCATGCTGGTTTCTGCCCCAGAAGGATTTGCAGACGCCGTCCTCAAAGAGTACACGCTCGGTTACCGGATTTCCATCCGGGTCGTACGGTTCGTTTTTGGTGGAACCATTCAGGAAGGGGAGCAGGCGGATGTTCAGCGGATCCGCTGCATCGCCGGTGATTTTTTCACCGATTTTGGCTTTCCCGACGCCCATATACTGGTTGGAAGCATTGGTGTGGGCAGTGAAGTACTGGAAAAATTCTGCCACGTCATCTCCGCTCAGCAGGAGATTGGCATGTTCATTTTGTCTGGTTGGAACGGCGTTTAGTCTCTGATGGCCGCTGATGAACATATCTTCTACTTCTGCGGTGATTTCTTCCGCCGGTTTGTCTGCAAAGCGAAGCACTTTGAGGAGCTCAATTTCATGGCCGTCTTTCCAGGTATTGATGACAGCCTCAACTTCACAGGAAAAGCTGGAAAAGCTTACATCGACACCCTGGGAATTCACAATGTGCGTCTTGTTTTGCGTGACAAAGATTTCGTAGGAATTGAGTTTTTCATCTGCTTTGGCAGACACGGACTGCATGCCCCGGACAATTTTTACGAGCTGTTCGTTCAGGTCCACATCCAGGCCCACAGCTTTGCAGGAATGTCCGGATACAATGGGATACCAGGGATTCTGGACGAACTTCGCTGCAAACAGTGCGGATGCGATTTCCTTTTGCATTTCGGCAGAGGTACAGGTGGGATGAATTTCCTTTGTGGCACTGCCGCGGTATTTTTGGTCATCACTGTCCACATAGACAGTGACAAAGGTATGTGTTACATTTTTTGCGCGGCTCATATCGAGCTTCTGACCGATGAAGAAGGCTTCCCGGGAAAGAGTAGTCGTCTGGCGGATCAAAAAGTCGCTGGCGCCGCTTTCTTTTAAGAGCTGATGTAATTCTTTCATTAACCTAACCTCACTTTACATTTCAGATACGGGCCTCCGTCACTGACTTTTACCCATTCTTTATGACCTTTTCCGCAGGCTCCGGAGCCAAATAATTCCATATCGCCGGAAACCATGGAGATACTTTTCAGAAGATCCGGAACGTAACCGGTCAGCACAACAGGAGATACCGTTTTTCCGGTCAGCTTTCCGTGTTTGATTTCCCGACCAATGGAAACCATACACTGAATGCCCCAGTGCTTGGGATCTTCCATGCCGGACTCCATACCGTCGAGCAAATAACCGTCTTCAATGGATGCGATCATATCTTCCAGTGTGTCGGTACCCGGCGTGAAAAAGGTATTTGTCATACGGGTATAGGCCTTACGCTCGAAGCTTTCTCTCTTTCCGTTTCCGGTGGGAACAGTGTGCAGGCGCATAGCGCTCAACACATCGCTGATTCCGGTAACCAGGGTACCGTGGTCGATGATAGTAGTATCACAGCCGAGTGTTCCCTCATCATCGAACAGATAACTGCTGACCTGGGAAGCGCTGGCAGCGCCGTCTTTCATACAGGTAATATTGGAGGCAACCTGCTTTCCGATGTAATCCTTAGCAAGAGCGCGCTCTTTGACAAACATATCCATCTCAACTCCATGTCCAAAAGCTTCATGAGCGATCAAACCAGTCACTTCCGGTGTTGTGATGACGTCGTACATACCGGGAACGACAGGATCGGCATAGAGTTTGTCATGCAGCAGGGAGAGCACTTTCTCTACAGAAGAATCCATCTCATCGAGAATTTCCGCACCTTTGAGTCCGGAGAAGGTACAAAAGCCCATGTCCTGCTTTCCGTTGCCGGTACCGATAGCTGCTTCCATTCCTTCCGCGTAGGCATAAGACTGCATCAGGTCTTTGCTGGAAGAGAGGAACATTTTGCTGACATGAGCAAAGTCCATGGCCGCCTGAAATTCAAGAATACCCTCATGGGCGGCACCGGCATCACTGATTTTTTTCAGATGATCGAGGATCTCACCTGCAGAAAGGGTTTCCGGATCCACGGAAATCTCATTTGTCATGGCTTGTGTGATGGCTTCTTCGTGAAGCAGAGGAGATTCCATCTTCGAAAGCCCCATCTGTTCCAACAGTTTCAGTTCGCTTTTCAGTACAGATGTGATTTCAGCGGCGAGGGCGTTTACGTCTTCACACTGGTTAAAAGAGTATTCGCAGTAGCTGCCATTTTCATAGACGCGTACTACGAAGCCTCTTTCGTTAAAACTATAGTCTGCTACCGTGGTCTGACGCTGCCCGACGCGATAAGTGGTACCGGAAACATCTGTACATAATACACTGACATACGCAAACTCCTGATCCAGAAGGCGAATCAGTTCCCGGATCCTGGGTTTGACCAGGATCAGATATTCTGACATTTTCACTTGCATAAGCAATCCTCCTAACATAATAACTGACGTTGCTACTATCATAGTCTTTTCCTGAACAGAAAGCAACCCAAAAAAGTGCTTGACAAACAGTACGGCAGCGAATATACTTTGAATGTCAAAACATTTTAAAACAAAAATAATGAGTTACCCGAAAAATGAGCCTGATGTCGATTTTTCCGTGCTTCGCACTCCCAAAATCGACGAAAATATAATTAAGTTACGGAGAAATGGATGAGTGGAAAGATCGTAGGCACCGGATCCTGTGTGCCGGATAAAATCGTGAGCAATGATGATTTGGCAAAAATCGTAGATACCAGTGATGCCTGGATCCGTGAGCGGACGGGAGTGGCCAGACGCCATGTATCGGAAAACGAAACCGTTGTATCTATGGCATGCATTGCTGGCCAAAGGGCATTGAAAGACGCGCAGATGAAAGCGGAGGAACTGGATCTGATTCTGGTGGGAACATCTTCTTCCAGTACCATCTTCCCTTCAGCGGCCTGCGAGATGCAGCACAGGATCGGAGCAGTTCATGCAGCCTGCATGGATGTGAGTGCGGCCTGTACCGGGTTCCTGGCAGTTTATCAGATGGGTCAGGCATACATTCGATCCGGAATGGCACAGAAAATCCTGCTGATCGGCGCAGATACCTTAAGCCGTCTGGTTGACTGGACGGATCGCGGGACCTGCATTCTCTTTGGAGATGGCGCAGGTGCAGTCGTTCTTACAGCCGGCGGAGCGGAAACTGCCTGCGAAGTGATGCATTCAGACGGTCAAAAGGGGTCGGCACTTACCTGCGACAGTCGTTACAGAGATGGAGCCAGAGATCTGTCACAGGATCCTTCTACTTATATCCGTATGGATGGGAAAGCTGTTTTTCAGTTCGCGCTTTCGAGAGTTCCGGAGGTTATCCGGGAGACACTGGAAAGAGCAGGGTGTACCACAGAAGATATCGATTATTATGTTCTGCATCAGGCGAATATCCGGATTATTGATGGTGTGACCCGCCGGCTTCATGAGAAGGCAGAAAAATTCCCGTCAAATATTGAGGAATACGGCAATACCTGCGCTGCCAGCGTACCGATTCTCCTGGATGAGTTAAACCGGGCCGGGAAACTGAAAAAAGGTCAGAAACTGATTCTCTCCGGATTCGGGGCTGGCCTCTCCTGGGGAGCGGCTCTTCTGGAATGGCAGAAGTAATCAAAGAACAGTGGTAATTTCCGGACTGTCCGGATTACATAGAAAACCGAAACAAAAAGGGAAAAAGAAAGGAAAACGAAATCATGTTAGAAAAAGTAAAAGAAACCGTAGCAGAATCTCTTGGAGCAGATATTAACAGCATCGACGCAAATACCTCTTTCAAAGAGGATCTGGGTGCGGATTCCCTGGATCTTTTCGAGATGGTAATGTCTCTGGAGGAGTCCTGCGGTATTGAGATTCCGACAGAAGATCTGGAGCAGATGGTAACCGTAGGCGATGTAGCTGCTTATCTGGAAGAGCACAGCAAATAAACAGTGCAAAGAGAAAGCGGGCGGACTTTTCGTCATAAATAAAGAACTGATACGCTGCATGTAAAAAGATAGAACACGCACTATGGAGGTTTGAAATGAAAACAGAAGTGACAAAGTTACTGGGAATTGAGTATCCCATCATTCAGGGCGGTATGGCCTGGGTGGCTGAGCACCATCTGGCAGCGGCCGTATCTGAGGCAGGCGGCCTGGGATTAATTGGAGCATCTGCAGCTCCTTCAGAGTGGGTGCGTGAGCAGATTCGTGCAGCGAAAGAGCTGACAGACAAGCCTTTCGGCGTGAATATTATGCTGATGAGCCCTTATGCGGATGATGTGGCGAAGGTTGTAGCAGAAGAAGGAGTTAAAGTTGTCACAACCGGAGCCGGGAATCCGGAGAAATACATGGAAATGTGGAAAAACGCAGGAATTCGCGTGATTCCTGTGGTTGCTTCCGTTGCACTTGCAAAACGCATGGAGCGGGCAGGGGCAGATGCAGTGGTTGCGGAAGGCTGTGAGTCCGGCGGACATATCGGTGAAACGACAACGATGGCGCTGGTTCCGCAGGTTGTCGACGCAGTACAGATCCCGGTCATTGCAGCCGGAGGAATTGCGGATGGCAGAGGAATCGCAGCAGCATTTATGCTGGGAGCAAAAGCGGTACAGATGGGAACACGTTTTGTTGCGACCAAAGAAGCAGTGGTTCATGAAAACTATAAACACATGATTCTGAAAGCTAAGGATATCGATACCCGTGTGACGGGACGTTCTACCGGACATCCGGTTCGTGCGCTGCGCAACGACATGACACGCCATTATCTGGAGCTGGAGCAGCAGGGAGCACCGTTTGAAGAACTGGAAAAACTGACTCTTGGCGGACTTCGCCGGGCTGTTGTTGACGGTGATGTAAAAACCGGAAGTGTGATGTCCGGTCAGATTGCAGGCCTTGTAAAGGAAGAGATGACCTGCAAAGAAGTGATCACAAATCTGATGAATCAGACAGAAAATCTTCTTAAAGGAGCGTTGGATTATGAGTAAAACAGCATTTCTCTTTCCGGGACAGGGAGCACAGATTGCTGGAATGGGAGCGGATTTTTATGAAAATTCGCCCAGATCAAAAGAAATCTTTGATCTGGCCTCAGAAATCATCGGTATCGACATGAGAAAGCTGTGCTTTCAGGAAAACGATCTTCTGGATATCACAGAATTTACGCAGATTGCACTTCTGACTGCCAGCCTTGCGATGGAAGAAGCAGTGAGAGGGCAGGGAATCTCTCCGTCTGTTGCAGCGGGATTGAGCCTTGGGGAATACAATGCCATCGTTTCTGCAAAAGGCATGGGGCCGGAGGATGCCATGAAAGTAGTGCGCAGGAGAGGAATGCTCATGCAGGAAGCTGTGCCGACGGGAGAAGGCGCCATGGCAGCGGTGCTTGGCCTTGAGGCATCCGCGATTGAGCAGGTACTTGGAGAGATGGAAGGTGTTTATATTGCCAACTACAATTGCCCGGGGCAGATTGTAATTACCGGATATGCAGACGCAGTTGCAGAGGCTTCCGGGAAGCTGAAAAACGCAGGTGCGAAGCGCGTCCTGCCTCTTAATGTCAGCGGTCCGTTTCATTCTCCGATGATGAATTCTGCTGCCAAAGGTCTTCGGGAAGTACTTGGCGGTGTGAACTTTGGAAAACTGGAAATTCCTTATGTCACTAATGTGAATGCGGAATACGTCTATGACAGTCAGCTGACAAGGGATCTTCTGATCAGGCAGGTGGCATCGAGTGTCCGTTGGCAACAGAGTGTGGAAGCGATGATTGCAGACGGTGTGGATACTTTTGTGGAGATCGGGCCGGGCCGCACGCTGACTGGTTTCCTTCGCAAGATCGACCGCAGCGTAACCTGCTATAATATCCGGACTTATGAGGAAATGCAGCAGGTATGTGAAACGCTGGCAAACAGTGAGGAAGGCAGGTAGAAAAAATGCCAGACAGAAAAATTGCAGTGGTAACAGGAGCCTCAAGAGGCATCGGAAGAGCGATTGCCCTTCGCCTTGCCAAAGATGGCGCTTTTGTGATTGTAAATTATAATGGATCCCGGGAGGCTGCAGAGGCAGTGCGGGATGAGATCTGCAAAGAGGGCGGCGAGGGTGCCGTTATGCAGTGCGATGTATCGGATTATGCAGCCTGTGAAGCATGGATGAAGGAGATTGTGTCGACTTATGGGCGAATTGATATTCTGGTAAACAATGCAGGCATTACAAAGGATGGACTTCTGATGGGAATGTCAGAGGAAGCATTTGATCAGGTCATTACTACCAACCTGAAGGGGACCTTTAACTGCATCCGGTTTGCAGCGCGTCCGATGATTCGGGCAAAGAGCGGATGCATCATCAATATGGCATCGGTGGTTGGAGTAGCTGGCAATGCGGGACAGGCCAACTATGCGGCATCAAAGGCCGGTGTGATCGGCCTTACAAAGACTGCAGCGAAAGAGCTGGCTTCCCGTGGAATTCGTGTCAATGCGATTGCACCCGGTTTTATTGAGACAGATATGACCAGTGTGCTTTCTGAAAAAGTCAAAGAGGCATCTGCTGCACAGATTCCGCTGGGACATTTTGGAAAAGCAGAGGATGTAGCAAACCTGGCTGCTTTCCTTGCTTCCGATGAGGCGTCTTATATTACCGGACAGGTGATCCACTGTGACGGCGGTATGGTCATGTAATCCTTTTCCCCCAATCTATGTGGGAAGGCAAGAAAAAGCAGTTTCGCAGCGCAAGTATGGCAGAATGCAAGGAGTAAAGGAATATGAAGAGAAGAGTAGTGGTGACCGGCCTTGGCGCCGTAACCCCAATTGGAAATAATGTGGAAGAGTTCTGGAGCAGCGTGAAAGAAGGAAAATGCGGAATCGGACCGATTACCAGATTTGACACTTCCGACTACAAAGTACATCTGGCAGCAGAGGTGAAAGGCTTTGTGGCAAAAGAGCATATGGATTTTAAAGCGGCGAGACGTATGGGCCTTTTTTCACAGTATGCTGTAGCGGCTGCAAAAGAAGCATTTGCAGATGCGGGAATCGATATGAAACAGGAAGATCCTTACCGTGTAGGCGTGATTATCGGCTCCGGTGTGGGTGATCTGCAGGCTTGCGAGCAGGCGGAAGGAAAAATTCTCTCCTCTGGTCCATCCAGAGTGAATCCCTTTACCGTGCCGGTCATGATCGCCAACATGGCTGCGGGAAATGTGGCCATTGTTCTGGGAGCAAGAGGAAAATGCACGAGCGTTGTGACTGCCTGTGCGACAGGTACGAATTCCATCGGTGATGCATACCGCGTCATAAGTTATAACGATGCGGATGTGTGTGTGGCCGGAGGTGCAGAGGGCTGTATCTGTCCGGTTGGAGTCGCAGGTTTTTCGGCTTTGACAGCACTTTCTGAGAACCCGGATCCGGATAGAGCATCCATTCCTTTTGATAAGGAGCGCAGCGGATTTGTCATGGGAGAAGGAGCGGGTATTCTGGTACTTGAGGAACTGGAACATGCAAAACGTCGCGGCGCTCATATTTATGCGGAAGTTGTCGGATATGGTTCTACCTGTGATGCAAATCATATTACCTCTCCGCTGGAGGATGGAAGCGGTGCCGCGAAGGCAATGGAGCTTGCGATGGAAGAAGCGGGCATTGAGCCTAAGGAAGTTACTTATATTAACGCACATGGAACTGCAACCCATCACAATGACCTCTTTGAGACGCGGGCTGTGAAGAAGGCTTTTGGCGATGCGGCCAAAGACGTTGTGATCAATTCTACGAAATCCATGATCGGCCATCTGTTGGGTGCGGCAGGCGGTGTGGAGGCGATTGTCTGTGTAAAATCAATAGAAGAAGGATTTATCCATCAGACAATCGGAACGACCGGGACGGACGAAGAGTGTGATCTGAATTACTGCATCGGTGCACCGGTGGAGAAACCGGTAACCTATGCGATGAGCAATTCGCTTGGTTTTGGAGGACACAATGCATCCCTTCTGCTGAAACGATTTGAATAAAGAAAATGGCTGCTGGTTTGAAGGGTAAGCACGGCAGCCATTTCGTGCAATGAAAGGATACGGAAAGGAGCAACAGTATGGAAATAGAGCAGATTATGCAGCTGATTCAGAAGGTTTCTGATTCAACACTGACTGCATTTGACTATGAGGCGGATGGAGTAAGAATTACCATGGAGCATGGCAAGATGACAGCTGCAGCGGCAGAAACTGCATCAGCAGCCGGGACGGTACAGCCGGCGGTATCAGAGACACCGGTGCAGAGTGCCCCAAAAGCAGCATCTGTGCCCGGGGAAAGAGAAGATGTGAAAGAAAAGTTTGTGACATCTCCTCTGGTAGGAACATTTTATGCGGCTCCCTCCGAGGATGCAGCTCCCTTTGTGCAGGTTGGGGATGCCGTAAAGAAAGGTCAGGTTGTTGCGATTGTGGAAGCGATGAAACTGATGAATGAAATTGAAAGCGATTATGACGGCGTTGTCAAAGAGATCCTGGTGAAAAACGGCGAGATGGTGGATTATGGAAAACCGCTGTTTCGCGTGGGATAACACAAGGGCAGATTGGAGAAAAGCATATGAACAGTTTAACGACGAAACAGATTCAGGAGATTCTTCCCCACAGACATCCTTTTCTTCTGGTGGATTATGTTGAAGACTACACCCCGGGCGAGTTTGCAGTGGGATATAAATGTGTGACATACAGAGAAGATTTTTTTGCAGGTCATTTTCCGGCAGAGCCGGTTATGCCGGGTGTGCTGATTGTAGAGGCACTGGCGCAGGTGGGAGCAGTCGCAATTCTTTCGCTGGAAGAAAACAAAGGGAAAATTGCTTTCTTTGGCGGCATTAATAAATGCCGGTTTAAAGGGAAAGTAAAACCGGGTGACAAACTGCGTCTGGAGACAAAAATTATTCGCCGCAAAGGGCCCATGGGTGTTGGCGAGGCAACGGCGTCTGTGGACGGAAAAGTCGTAGTGACCGGAGAATTGACCTTTATGGTGGGAGATGCCGAATGATCCGAAAAGTTTTGATTGCAAACCGCGGAGAGATTGCAGTCCGCATTATTCGTGCCTGCCGTGAGATGGGTATCGAAACTGTGGCGGTCTATTCTGAGGCGGACCGTGAAGCGCTGCATACACAGCTGGCAGATGAGGCCATCTGCATTGGACCTGCGCCCTCCAGGGACAGTTATCTGAATATGGAACGAATCTTAAGCGCTACACTGGTATCCGGTGCGGATGCGGTTCATCCAGGGTTTGGTTTCCTCTCGGAAAACAGTCATTTTGCGAGGCGGTGTCAGGAATGTCATATTACTTACATCGGGCCAGATCCGGAAGTGATCGAAAAGCTGGGCAATAAATCAGAAGCCAGAAATACAATGATAGCTGCAGGTGTACCGGTCATTCCGGGAAGCAAAGACCCCATCTATGATGAGAAAAAGGGACTTGTCATTGCGCGGGAAATTGGTTTTCCGGTGATGATCAAAGCTGCTCTTGGCGGAGGCGGAAAGGGTATGCGTACTGCAGAAACAGAAGAGGAATTCTTAAGCTCCTTCCGGACTGCCCAGAAGGAAGCACAGATGGCGTTCGGCGATGGTACCATGTATGTAGAGCGTTTTATCAGCCATCCGCGCCATGTGGAATTTCAGATCATGGCGGACGGCATGGGAAACGTCATCCATCTTGGCGAGCGTGACTGCTCTGTTCAGAGAAATCATCAGAAAATGATTGAAGAATCCCCCTGTGCTGCGATCAGCGAGGAACTGAGAAAGAAAATGGGAGCGGCAGCTGTACAGGCGGCCAAAGCAGCCCATTACAAAAATGCGGGTACCATTGAATTCCTTCTGGAGCCGGACGGAAACTTTTACTTTATGGAAATGAACACCCGGATTCAGGTGGAACATCCGGTGACCGAGTGGGTGACCGGACTGGACCTGATCAAAGAGCAGATTCGTGTGGCTTCCGGACTTCCCCTTTCCCTGAAGCAGGATCAGGTGAAACTTAACGGTCATGCGATTGAATGCAGGATTAATGCGGAAAATCCGGAAAAAAATTTCATGCCGTGTCCTGGGCGTATCACGGATCTGCATTTTCCGGGAGGGTTCGGTGTGCGTGTGGATACCTCGGTGTACAATGGTTATCAGATTCCGGCATATTATGATTCCATGCTGGCAAAACTGATCGTACACGGAAAGGACCGGAATGAAGCAATTGCCAAGATGCTCTGTGCCCTCGGCGAAGTGGTGATTGAGGGTGTTGATACCAATGTGGATTATCAGTATGAGATTTTGAATGATCCGGTATATCAGTCCGGAAAAATTGATATTGAGTTTCTTGAGCAGTTTATGGAAAAAAGAGCACATAAATAGTAAGCAGAAGCAGCACAGGATTGTGAAATGCTTTCCGTTTTGGAATAAGACAAAAAGGAGAGAGCAAGATGAAGCTGGAGCGTTATTTCAAAAAGACAATATTGAGAACTTCCCGGGAAGAAGAGGAGATGAAAGAAGCTTCTCCGAGCAGTGAACGGCCAGAAGCGCCCCAGGGCATCCTGAAAAAATGCAATGCCTGCAAGGCGGCGATTTTCACCGAGGATGTGAAGAAAAATTATTATATCTGTCCGAAATGTCACAATTATTTTCGCATGCATGCCTATCGCCGCGTGGAACTGATTGCAGATGAAGGGTCTTTTGAGGAATGGGATCGCCAGATGGAGATCAACAATCCCCTGAACTTTAAAGGCTATCCGGAAAAAATCGCTGCGCTGAAGGAAAAAACAAATCTGGATGAAGCAGTTACGACCGGAAGAGCAAAAATCAATGGGATTGATGTGGTGCTTGGAATCTGTGATGGACGCTTTCTGATGGCCAGTATGGGTGAAGTGGTCGGAGAAAAGATCACACGTGCGGTGGAACGCGCGACAGAGCTTGGACTGCCTCTGATCCTCTTCGCATGTTCCGGAGGAGCCAGAATGCAGGAGGGAATTGTCTCTCTGATGCAGATGGCCAAGACATCCGCGGCGCTCAAACGTCACAGCGAGGCGGGACTTCTGTATATCAGTGTGCTGACCGACCCCACAACCGGCGGCGTTACGGCAAGCTGGGCAATGCTTGGAGATATCATTCTGGCAGAGCCGCATGCGCTGATTGGATTTGCCGGTCCGCGTGTGATTGAGCAGACCATCGGTCAGAAACTTCCGAAAGGCTTCCAGAGAGCAGAATTTCTGGTAGAACATGGCTTTGTGGATGCCATTCTGGAGAGAGAAAATTCCAAAGAAGTGTTAAGTGAAATTCTTTCAATGCATGGATATGGTAAATGCTACCAGAATACCGGTCTTAGGGAAGAAAAGGACTCTTCTGCGTGGAAAGCAGCAATCCGGGAAACAAAAATAACAGAGGCAGATCAGGATACGACAAAGAAAACAACAGCCTGGGAATGCGTTCAGAAGGCGAGGAAAAAAGACCGTCCTGTGGCAGGAGATTATCTCTCATTGCTTTTCCCGGATTTTATCGAGTTTCACGGTGACCGTTTGTTTGGAGAGGATGGAGCGGTCATTGGGGGAATTGCACGGCTTGGCGGTCGAGCAGTGACGGTTATTGCGGAAGCCAAAGGTACTGACACAAAAGAAAATATCCGGCGAAATTTCGGCATGCCATCCCCGGAAGGGTACCGAAAAGCACTGCGACTGATGAAGCAGGCGGAAAAATTTCACCGACCAGTGATCTGCTTTGTGGATACTCCGGGAGCTTTCTGCGGTATGGAGGCGGAAGAGCGCGGACAGGGAGAAGCCATTGCGCGGAATCTCTACGAGATGTCAGACTTAAAAGTACCGGTGCTTTCCATCGTGATTTCTGAGGGCGGTAGCGGCGGCGCTCTTGCACTGGCGGTGGCTGATGAAGTGTGGATGATGGAAAATGCCATTTATTCGATTCTTTCTCCGGAGGGATTCGCTTCGATCCTTTGGAAAGACGGAAAGCGGGCAAAAGAAGCAGCAGAAGTGATGAAACTGACGGCCAGAGATTTAAAGGGACTTGGAATCATTGAAAAGATCATACCGGAACCGGAAGAATTCAATGCGGCAGCTCTGCCGGAAGTGTGTGAGAACCTGATAACGGAAATCGAAGCATTTCTGGAGAATTACAGCTCCATGGAGGAAACAGACCGGATCAGACGGCGATATCAGCGATTCCGCAGAATGTAGAGTGACTGCTGCGACGGCAACGAACGCTGTGTGGTCTGAACAGTAATAATAGAGACAAATGCCTGTCTGGAAAACAAAAATGCATTTCAAAAAAGGTACAGCAAACGATAGCTGTGCCTTTTTTGCGTCGGGATTTTGTTTCGTGGGATTTCTGAACAGTCACTGTTTTTCCTTCAGATGCTGAAGGAAAAGATAGAAATGTCCCTCTAATGGTGATATAGTGATGATATCAGGATTGCGTGAAAAGGCAGTACAGGCAGGCAATCCGTCATTGAATAAAAGTTGAGGAAATGAACAGTATATGGAAAAAAATGAAAGTCTTCTGATACATGGAACCGATTACATGGAAATGACGAAAAAACTGCTGCAGGAGGCGGAACTGGAAAAGCAGATTCCGGGACGTGAAAGCAGGATCGGGATCAAGCCGAATCTGGTGGCGCCCTCACCGGCAGAGTGGGGAGCCACAACCCATCCGGAGATTGTGGCGGGAATTATTGAATACCTGCAGGGGCGGGGCTTTCATCATCTGGTTATTATGGAAGGCTCCTGGGTCGGAGACAGGACCAGTGAATCTTTTGAAGTGTGTGGATACAGGGAACTTTCCGAAAGATATCAGGTTCCTCTGATTGATGCGCAGAAGGAACCATTTCTTTCCTGTGACTGCGGCGGACTGGAACTTCAGATCTGTTCCTGTGCAAAGCAGGTGGATTTTATGATTAATGTGCCGGTGATGAAGGGGCACTGCCAGACGAAGATCACCTGTGCACTGAAAAATATGAAAGGACTGCTGCCAAACAGGGAGAAGCGTCATTTCCATGCCATGGGGCTTCACCGGCCGATTGCACACCTTGGACTTGGGATTTCGCAGAACTTTATTGTGGTGGACAATATCTGTGGGGATCTGGATTTTGAGGACGGAGGGAATCCGGTGGTTATGAACCGGATCTTTGCGGGACAAGATCCGGTGCTGGTGGATGCTTTTGTCTGCGAGCAGCTGCACTATACAAAGGAAGAGGTTCCTTATGTGTTATTGGCGGAGAAACTGGGTGTGGGAAGTGCGGATCTCTCTCAGATGAAACTGCGGTATCTGAATGAAGCAGGCACTGTACAGACCAGGATTTCGCAAAAGCGGAAAATCGTAGAGCTCAAAGACGCAGTGGAGGAAGTGGAATCCTGCAGCGCCTGTTATGGCTATCTGATTCCGACACTGGATCGCCTGAGAGAGGAAGGACTGCTTGGCAAACTGGCAGAAAAAATCTGTATCGGACAGGGTTTTCGCGGAAAAGAGGGAAATCTTGGGATCGGAAGCTGCACCTCCTGTTTTTCTCATTCCCTGAAAGGATGTCCTCCCACAGAGGAGCAGATGTACGAATTTTTGAAAGCATACCTGGAATGCGGTGCCGGAAATAATACGGATGGGGAAATAAACAGGAGTGAAAGGTGAAAACAGAAATTATTGAGGAATTGGCTAAAATCACGGAGGAAGAGCAGGCTTTTCTGTCCGGCAGTACGGAAATTGAAAAGGATCGTTATGTGACCGGCCCGAAATTGATTATGGATTCCGGAAAGCTTCTGGAGAGAGGAAAACTGATTACGATCCGACCGCATACCCGGTTTGTTCATTTTCCGGCACACAGCCATAACTATGTGGAAATGATTTATATGTGTCAGGGAACTACCAGGCACATCGTGGACGGGGATGAGATCCGGCTGCAGCAGGGAGAACTACTGATTCTCAATCAGAACGCGGTGCAGGAAATATTTCCCGCCGGTGAGGGTGATATTGCAGTCAATTTCATTATTCTTCCGGAATTTTTTGATCAGACGCTGGAGATGATGGGCGAGGAGGAGAATCAGCTGAGGGAATTTATTATCGGGTGTCTGAGAAGTAAAAAGACGCCTTTAGGATATCTGCATTTTGAAGTGGCAGATATCCTGCCGATTCAGAATCTTCTGGAGAATCTGGTCTGGACTCTTTTGAATCGTCAGCCGAATAAACGAAGTATGAACCAGATTACCATGGGGCTTCTGTTTTTGCAGCTTTTGAATTATACCGATCGTGTCCGGGTAGGGGAGCAGCACTTTGAGCAGGAGGTGCTGCTTGGAGTCTATCGCTATATAGAAGAACACTATCGGGAGGGCAGTCTGTCTGAACTGTCAGATGAGCTGCATTACGACCTCTGCAATCTGAGCAGGATGATCCGCAGACTGACAGGCAAAAACTATACCGAACTGCTTCAGAACAAGCGCCTTTCACAGGCGGCATTTCTTCTGGAGAATACCCGCCTTCCGGTAGCAGATATCGGAGAGCGGGTCGGATATGAAAACTTAAGTTATTTTCATCGGATCTTTAAAGAACGATTTGGGGTATCGCCGAAAAAATACAGAAAGGGAGAGGGCTTATGATAAGAACATTTTGTACCCATCATATCAGAAACGTACAGGAACTAAGTGAAAGTCTGTGGAAATTTTCACCGTGTTCGGGCAAGCATGTGGGGCAGAATTTATCATTCTTATTCTGATTACTGCTAAGATTATTTTCGTTTTTTTATCATGCACTTTCCTGTTCTGTAAAAAGAGTCAGACATGCAAATAAGGACACTTTTTTGATCAAAAGGTGTTCTTATTTTTTTTCGGTTTTTCCGCTATAATGCAGTATAGAAAAGGGAACAGATCTGGCTGATGGCCAGATGACAATGAGAAAAGGAGTGAATGTGGCATTGTACGATTATTATCTCGCCGTTGATATTGGCGCTTCCGGCGGGCGTCACATGCTGGGACATATGGAGGGTGATCGGATGTGTCTGGAAGAGATCTATCGCTTCCCGAATGGACTTGTGGAGAAACAGGGAAAAAGCTGTTGGGATGCAGAGGCACTCTTCGGACATATTCTGACCGGCATGAAAAAATGCGCAGAGCTTGGAAAAATTCCAAAATCCATGGGAATTGATACCTGGGGGGTAGATTTTGCGCTTCTGGATGAGGAGAATCACCTGCTCGGTGACCTTGTGGGATATCGGGATGTGCGGACTGATGGGATGGATGAAGAAGTATATCGCCTGATTCCGGAAGAGGAATTATATGCCCGTACCGGTATTCAAAAGCAGATCTTTAACACGGTCTATCAGCTGATGGCATTGAAAAAACAGCAGCCGGAACTGCTTGATAAGGCAGCAGCATTTCTGATGGTGCCGGACTATTTTCACTTTCTTCTGACTGGGATCAAGAAGCAGGAGTATACCAATGCAACTACGACGCAGCTGCTGAATCCGGAAACAAAAACCTGGGACTGGGAACTGATTGCGCGCCTTGGATATCCGGAACGGATATTCCTGCCGGTGGAAACCCCAGGCACAGAGGTTGGCCCACTGAAAGAGGAAGTGGCAGAGACTGTGGGGTATTCCTGCAAAGTGGTACTTCCCGCAACACACGACACCGGTTCTGCGGTACTGGCAGTACCGACAGCCGAAGAGCATCCGCTGTATATCAGTTCCGGTACCTGGTCTCTGATGGGAACCGAACTTCCGGAGGCGGACTGCAGTTTGCAAAGCAAACAGCATAATCTGACCAATGAGGGAGGATATGCTGGCCGCTTCCGTTATCTGAAAAATATCATGGGCCTATGGATGATTCAGTCCGTAAAAAAAGAGCTTCCGGAAGCGTATTCTTATGCAGATCTCTGTGCTATGGCTTCTAAGGAGCAGATTTCCTCCATCGTTGACTGCAATGATCAGAGATTTCTGGCACCAAAGTCGATGATTGAGGCAATTCGGGACTATTGCAGACAGAGCGGTCAGCAGGTACCGGAAAGCGCGGCAGAGTTGTCTTGTGTGATCTACAATAGCCTGGCAAAATGTTATGGTGAGACGATCGGGGAACTGGAAGCATTGACAGGGCGCTTCTACTCCTGCATTCACGTGGTAGGGGGTGGTGCCAATGCAGGTTATCTCAACCAGCTGACAGCAAAGTCTACAGGGCGAACTGTCTATGCGGGGCCGACAGAAGCGACAGCAATCGGAAATCTGATGGCACAGATGCTTTTGGATGGTATCTGGGAGAATCTTAAGGAGGCCAGAAACTGTATTTTCCGGTCTTTCTCTGTGGAGACATACCAGCCAATATAAAAAAGAAAAACAGGAGGAGCGTTTTATGACGACAGAAGAAAGATACCAGATGGCAAAAGAGATTTACGCAAAGATTGGCGTAGACACGGACAAGGCCATTGAGATACTGAGAAATATTTCGATTTCCATGCATTGCTGGCAGGGAGATGATGTTGTAGGATTTGATCAGGATGGTCCGCTGACCGGCGGGATTCAGGCTACCGGAAATTATCCGGGAAAAGCAACGACACCGGAACAGTTGATGTTGGATATTGACAAAGCTTTCAGCCTGATTCCGGGAAAACACAAACTGAATCTGCATGCCTGCTATGCTGTTTTTGAGCCGGGAGAGTGGGCAGACCGCGATGCGTTGGAGCCAAAACATTTCCAGGCGTGGGTGGATTTTGCAAAGGAAAGGGGGATCGGACTGGATTTCAATCCTACCTTTTTCTCTCATCCCATGGTAAAGGATAATCTGACACTCTCAAGTCCGGATCCAAAGGTCAGAAAATTCTGGATCGATCACGGCAAAGCCTGCATCCGGATTTCCCAGTACTTTGCGGAGCAGACGGGCTTTCCGTGTACGATGAATATCTGGATACCGGATGGCTATAAGGATATCCCGGCAGATCGGCTCGGACCAAGAGCGCGTTTTAAAGATTCCCTGGATCAGATTCTCTCGGTGGACTATGACCGAAGCAAAGTGTTTGTCTGCCTGGAGTCCAAAGTGTTCGGTATCGGTATGGAGTCCTATACGGTTGGCTCGTCGGAATTCACTGTAAATTATGCGGCTAAAAATGGCATTTACAGTCTGATGGACAATGGGCACTACCATCCGACGGAAGTTGTTTCGGACAAAATTTCATCCATGCTCCTGTTTAATGACAAGATTGCTCTGCATGTCACACGTCCGGTGCGCTGGGACAGTGATCATGTGGTACTTTTCGATGATGAGACAAAAGAAATTGCCAAGGAGATTGTACGCAATGATGCGGTAGACCGAGTGCTCCTTGCATTGGATTATTTTGATGCCAGCATCAATCGGGTGAGTGCCTGGGTGGTAGGAATGCGCAATATGCAGAAAGCTTTTCTGTATGCACTGCTTTCCCCAAATGAAGAGCTGAAAAAACTCCAGGACACCAACCAGTTCACAAAACTGATGATGTTTCAGGAAGAGCTGAAACTTTATCCGTTTGGTGATGTGTGGAATTATTTCTGCAAAATCAATCAGGTGCCGGAAAAAGGTGACTGGTTCCGGGAAATTGAAGAGTATGAGAGAGAAGTATTAAGTAAACGCTGAATCAGAGGAAGAGAGGGATAGAAGATGAAGGTATTGGACGCATCATTTGTACAGGGATTTATCCGCATGGGATATGACGGTTTTTTGCAGAATTATCATGAAAGAAACGGAGGAAATCTGAGCTATCGGATCAAACAGGAAGAGGTGGAGTCTGTTCGTGAGAATTTCACACCAGATAAGCCCTGGCAGCCCATCGGAACCGAGGTGCCGCAGCTGGCCGGAGAATATTTTATGGTAACCGGCAGCGGCAAATATTTCCGTAATCTGCCGCTGGATCCAGAGGCAAATACAGCCATCATCGAGGTGGATGAGAAAGGAGAAAACTATCGGATTGTCTGGGGACTGTGTAACGGCGGACGTCCCACAAGTGAGCTTCCGTCTCATCTGATGAATCATGAGGTGAAGAAGCGGGTTTCCAATGGCAGACACCGCGTGATCTATCACGCACATCCGACCAATGTCATTGCCCTGACCTTTGTGCTTCCGCTGACGGATGAAGTATTTACGAGAGAACTCTGGGAGATGGCAACGGAATGCCCGGTTGTCTTTCCGGATGGTGTTGGTGTCGTGCCCTGGATGGTGCCTGGCGGACGTGAAATTGCTGTGGCAACCAGCCGCCTGATGGAACAGTACGATGTGGCAATCTGGGCTCATCACGGAATGTTCTGCTCCGGAGAGGACTTTGATCTGACGTTCGGATTGATGCATACGGTGGAAAAAGCTGCTGAAATTCTGGTGAAAGTGCTGTCTATCCGTCCGGACAAGCTGCAGACCATCACACCGCAGAATTTCCGTGATCTGGCAAAAGATTTCAAAGTAACACTGCCGGAAAAATTTTTGTATGAGAAATAGGATCCGGATTCAAAACTGAAAAAGCCAATCAAAAACCGTACATGCTTTTGGAAACAGTCTGCCATCCGGCAGTGTAATTTCACAGGCATGTACGGTTCTTTTGTTAATCTGCGGCAGTATCATCGGGAGGTAATTTCTGAATGCGCACTTTCTCAATCCGGCGGTCTGCCATTTTCAGTACGGTTACTTCCAGGTGATCACAGCTGAAATGATCCCCTTCTTTCGGTACTTTTTCCAGTGCACCCATCACCCAGCCGCTGACAGTGAAGACATCAAATTCCTTGTCAATCTCCAGTTCCTCATAGACTTTGTCGATGCTGGCTGTTCCGGTGACGATGTATTCTTCATCGGAAATCTTCTGAATCTCCTCCACGACAGAATCGTGTTCATCCCAGATTTCACCTACCAGTTCTTCCAGAATGTCTTCCATCGTAATAATGCCATCGGTTCCGCCGAACTCATCAATAATAATTGCGATGTGTGATTTTTTCGCCTGCAGCATCTTCAGAAGTGGTCCGATTTTAGTGTTTTCCGTGACAAAAAGAGCGGGACGGATAATGCTGCTTAAAGGCTTATTGGTATGGAATACGTGATTGTGGAAATCCTTTTGATAGACAATTCCGACAATGTGGTCAATATCTTCGTCGTACACCGGCAGACGGGAATAGCCGGTATCGGAAAACGTCTGAGCGATTTCCGCCTTGGTAGCGTCCAGCGAAATTCCAACTACATCGATACGCGGTGTAAAAATCTCTGCCGCCTCCATTTCCATAAATCCGATAGCGTTCTGAATCAGATCACCTTCCTGATCATCGATACCGCCCTCCTGAGTCGCCTCCTCCACAATCGTCATCAGCTCTTCATCGGTGATGCCGTGATCATCGGAGGAAGTGATGATTTTGGACAAAAGCTTTTTCCAGAGAGAAAAGAGATAATTGAACGGAGTTAAAACCACCTGAAAGCAGCGAAGCAGCGGAGCGGTAAGCATCGCAACGGTTTCCGGGGATTCCTTTGCAATACTTTTCGGGGAAACCTCACCGAAAATCAGAACTACTATGGTAGTAACCAGGGTAGAAACGCTGGCTCCGGATTCATTGCCAAGCAGTTTGATAAACATGACGGTTGTCAGAGAGGTGAGCCCGATATTCACAATATTATTTCCGATCAGAATCGTAGAGAGCAGATTATCAAAATTCTCAGACAGCTTCAATACAAGAACGGCTTTTGTATTGCCCTTTTCCGCCATGTTTTTGATCCGCACTTTGTTGAGCGCAGAGAATGCTGTCTCTGTGGCGGAAAAGTAAGCAGACAGCATTATACAGATTACAATCAGTATCAATGACACAGTGTCACTATTCATAGAGTTCTTCCTTTCTTTGCGGATACAGACCCAAAACAGCACAAAAAGACATAACCTGCTCTCTACCATTGAAAGCAGATTATGCCTGAGATTTCCTTTCTATCAAAGCATCGTCGAGGCCCGGCGCCTGAATCGTCCATGTCTTAAGTAAATCCTTTCTGAAACAAGCCTTTCAGTACAAAAGGTAATGACAAACTTATGTCCTTCGAGGCAATAAAATAATCTCCTGTATTATATGGCAGATCTATCCAAATGTCAAGAAAAAATTCGTTCCAGCGCTTGACAGCATTGAAATCTGGTGTAAATCATAGCAGAAAGTGGTAGTAAAAAGTGGAGAAAACACCGTCAAATGGATATGTTCGGGCCTTACACGATTGGAAATGGGGCGGAAATGACTATCGCATAACGGATGTGGACCAAAATGGCATTGTTTCTCTGAAATGGGTTGGCGACAATAACAGGGGATGCGGCATGCTACGGGAGCAAATGATCGTGGAGAATATTCCGGAGGAACTTGACGCGCCGGGAGAATGGTATTATGAACGTAGGGAAGGCAGTGTTTGCAGAGAATGCAGAGAAACTGATAATCTGCGGCTGCAAATTTGAAGAAACCGGTTCCAATGCTGTGATGCTGAACCGATACAATAAAGGCCATGTGATCTGCCATAATGAAATGCATCGGATTGGGGCGAGTGGTATTCTGATCGCCGGAAGCGAAGATGCTGTTCGTGATCCCTCCCATTGGGACCGAAACGATCATAAAACGGAGATTCATGACTGGATGCAGGGACCTAAAAGTGAGAATTATTCGCGTGACTGCGTAATCAGTAAGAATCATATTTACGATATAGGAATGTACGAGAAGCAGGTCTGAATTCAGATGATTTTATTAGAAAATACGATACCGTAACTACAGGGAAAATTGAGGTAGTAGTGGCAAGACAGATGCAGGAAGAACATATTTCCTGGGAAAAAGTTTGTGATTGTTAAGCAGAAGATACAAAAAGTGCTGTCACATTATAATATTTTAGTGTGACAGCCTTTTTGTATAGAAGGTATTGTATTTTGAAAACTTCTTATTTTAGGAAGTAATTCACCGCATTGTTAAAGCTGATGTTTTCGATCATGCCCTTCAGGTAATCCATGTGAGCGGGATATTCACCGTTTTCTACCCAGTTACCAACGATATTGCAGAGAATTCTTCTGAAATATTCATGGCGAGGGAAGGACAGGAAACTTCTGGAGTCTGTCAGCATGCCAACGAAAGTAGACAGAAGTCCCATGCTGGAGAGCGTGATCATCTGCTCTTCCATACCAGGTTTGTGATCATTGAACCACCATGCAGTACCGAACTGTACTTTTGCTTTTACGCCCTCTGCCTGGAAGTTTCCGGCCATAGATGCCAGCATTGGATTGTCATTGGGGTTCAGAGAGTAGAGAACCGTCTTTGGAAGATGATCGTCCAGATCCATTGCATTCAGAAGGGCACTGAGCATCGGAGCATAAGCAAAATCATTCATACTGTCAAATCCGGTGTCAACTCCAAGGGCCAGGAATCTTCTGGTGGAATTGTTGCGGAGTGCCTTGATGTGAATCTGCATTGCAATGTTGCGCTCGCTGTACAGACGTCCAAGTCCGACAAGGAGATATCCTTTGTACATACCAAGATCCTGTTCGGTTAATGCACCGCCATCCAGACGTTTGGCAAACACAGCATTTGCTTCTTCGGAAGTTGCCGGAACATAGAAGCACCCCTCAATACTGTGATCGCTTACAACACAGCCTGCAGCGATAAAGTAGTCCAGACGCTTTGCAAGTGCATCCAGCATGTCATCGGCAGAAGTGATGTCCATATCTGCAGCTTCGGCGAGCTTCTGAACATAATCGGTAAAGTCGTCTTTTTCCAGATTGATGGCTTTGTCCGGGCGGAAGGAAGGCATAACACGGCAGGCGAAATTTTCTTCCTTCAGAGCGATATGGCAGTGAAGATCATCTACCGGATCATCGGTTGTACACATGTAGGAAACATTCTGACCAAGGATCAGGTTGCGGACAGAAAATTCTTTTGTCTGCAGTTTGGCATTTGCCTCATCCCAAATCTCTTTTGCGGTAGCTTCGCAAAGCGGAGTGGTAATACCGAAGTATCTCTGAAGTTCCAGATGAGTCCAGTGATAAAGCGGATTTCCGATGGAATTTTCGATGGTTTTTGCAAAAGCGAGATATTTCTCATAGTCATCACCTTTGCCTGTGATCAGTTCCTCAGAAAATCCCATGGCACGCATAGCACGCCATTTATAGTGGTCACCGCCCAGCCAGACCTGGGTCAGATTTTCCATCTGGACATCATCCAGAATTTGCTGTGGATTTAAGTGGTTGTGATAATCAAAAATCGGGGTATGTTCTGCAGCTTCGTGGTACAGCGTTTTTGCGGTATCGGTCTGCAGCAAAAAATCAGCATCCATAAAACTTTTCATGGGTTTGTTTCCTCCATATCTTATGCTGGAAAACCGAAAAAGCGACACAGCCCGCTTGAAAGTAGAGCAGACGCGCCGCTTTTTTGGTTGTGATTATTAGATAGAAATCGTGTGATGATGCTTTATGCAACAACAGCAGCCAGAGTATCAGCTACAGCTCCAGGTCCTTTGAGCATGGAAACAAAAGCGTCAAGCACTTTGCTGCACATACCGATCTCGCACAGATTTACACCGAAGATGCTCTCATTGGAGAGGAGCGGAGCAAGCTGTTTTGCAAGATCTTCTTTGGAGATCTCTTCGCCGAGTTTGAGATCCTGTACATAAGGACGAACAGTATCCAGACGCGGATCCGGGCTTAAGGTAAACTCTTCGCCTTTATCATTGATACCCATCAGATAACGCAGCCAGCCGGCAAATACAACCGGGATACATTTCAGATCGTCCACGTTGAGTTCCGGAGAAGCCATGTAAGCTTTGATGGTTTCACCGAAACGGATGGACAGTTTCTGGGAAGTATCAGTTGCGATACGCTGCGGAGTATCCGGCATAAATGGGTTCGGAATACGCACATTGAGAACTTCGTCGATAAATTTTTTCGGAGAAATAATGCCGGGGTCGGTTACTACCGGCAGTCCTTCTGTATAGCCGATACGCTCAACCAGCTTGCGGAGGGAAGTATTTTTCATCTCTTCGCTGATCAGAGAATAGTCAAGCAGGCAGCCAAATACAGCCAGTGCGGTGTGCAGCGGGTTCAGGCAGGTGCAGACTTTCATGCGCTCGGTTTCGTTTACGGTTTCACGGCTTGTAAAGATGAAGCCGCCTTTGTCCAGAGCCGGACGGCCATTCGGGAAGGAATCCTCGATTACCAGGTACTGACACTCCTCAGCATTCACGAAAGGAGCAACATAAGTATGCATGGTAGTGACAACCGGTTCGGGATCTTCCAGATTATCTTTCTTCAACATTTCCTGAATGGACGGATCGGGACGTGGGGTGATTTTGTCAATCATAGACCAGGGGAAGGATACCTTTGCAGGATCGTTGACGTAGGCATGGAACCCTGCCTTTACGACACCATTTTCTTCCCAGGTTTTTGCGAAAGCTTCAATTGCCTGATACAGTTTGTCTCCGTTATGAGAGCAGTTGTCCATGCTGACCATAGCGATTGGCTTTTCACCTGCAAGGTAACGCTCGTACAGAAGGGCAGATACTTTGCCGATATAGCTGGAAGCTTTTTCAGGTCCGTTTGCAAAATCAGCGGTGACTGCCGGAATCATTTCGCCACGTCCGTTTACCAGGCTGTAGCCTTTCTCAGTGATGGTGAACGTAGCCATCTGAAGAGAATCTTTGGTAAAGATTTCTTTGAGACGATCGAAATCAGCGGAGCCAGGACCGTCAGCGATCAGAGACTCAGCGATACTTCCAACTACCGTTTTCTCTACGGAACCGTCCGCTTTCAGGGTAACCAGAACACTCAGATTATCGTGAGGTGTATACATTTTGCTGATAATTTCATAATCGAAACCTTCTGCGACAACGATACCACGATCCAGAACGCCTTCATTCAGAAGATTCTGAGCTACATTAGCCTGAAAAGCACGGAAAATGTTGCCTGCTCCGAAATGTACCCAGTAAGGATTTTCTTTGGTGCGTGCAACCATCGCTTCACGGTCATAAGCAGGAATCGCATATCCTGCATCAGCCCATGCTTTTGCGTCAGCAAGTCCGGCATTGTTCAGCTTTAATTCCATTGTAATTTTCCTCCAATCATTATATAGAACAAACAGAATTACGGATTATTTGCTTCTTTTTGCGTTTTTGTCAATTGCTTCCCACAGACCGTTCAAATAGGTTGCACCAAGTGCTCGGTCATACAGACCATATCCGGGCATAGCAACTTCATCCCAGATCATACGACCGTGATCCGGACGGATCGGTCCTTCAAATCCGATATCATACAGAGCTTTCATGATCTCATACATATCGAAAGTTCCATCGGAAGAAAGATGAGCAGCTTCCTCGAAGTCTGTCGGGGAGTTGAACTTCAGGTTACGAACATGTGCAAAATGGATTCTGCCTTTCAGGGAACGGATCATATCCGGCAGATCGTTCTCAAGATTGGTACCATAAGAACCGGAGCAGAAGGTAACGCCGTTGTGCGGGTTATCGACCATATCCATCATGCGGTGAATGTTTTTCTTGTTGATGATGATACGCGGAAGTCCGAATACGCTCCATGCGGGATCATCCGGATGAATTGCCATATTAATATCATACTGATCGCAAACCGGCATAATCTTCTCAAGGAAGTATTTCAGGTTAGCAAAAAGCTTTTCGTCATCCACATCTTTGTATGCGTCAAACAGTTCTTTTACGCGAGCCATACGCTCGGGCTCCCAGCCGGGCATTACGGTTCCGTTCATATCGCCCTGGATGGATTCGAACATCTTTTCCGGAACAAGTGCATCAACTGCTTCCTGCGTGTAAGCAAGAACAGTAGAGCCGTCCGATCTCATACGCGCCAGTTCGGTACGGGTCCAGTCAAACACCGGCATGAAGTTATAGCATACCAGATGGATGTCTTCCTTGCCCAGATTCTCCAGAGTTTCGATATAGTTGGCAATATACTGCTCACGATCCGGTGTACCGATCTTGATGGCATCGTGAATGTTAACGCTCTCGATACCGGCAACATGCAGACCAGCAGCTTCAACTTCTTCTTTCATAGCGCGGATCCGCTCGCGGCTCCAAACCTCTCCGGGTGCAGTGTCATAAAGCGTTGTGATTACTCCGGTCACTCCGGGGATTTGTCTAATCTGCTTTAATGTTACAGTGTCGAACTTGGATCCATACCAGCGAAGTGTCATTTCCATGAGTGTTTTTCTCCTTTCGTTTGTGCGTTTTTGATAATACTATTGTAACCGATTCCGGAAAAAAAGCCATTGGTAAAATTGTGCAGTATATTGCAAAAATTGCGGTCTGCTGGTCAGGATGAAATGGATGGAAGGAGGAATCTTATGATGCGCTGCAAAAACAGAATAAGAGAAAGAGAAAACAGAGATTGTCAGGAAGAGAAAATGAAGGAAAAATTCAAAAATGAAGGAGCGTGAAATAAAAAAACTGGACAACAGATTAATGAGAAAAGAAGAAACGGAAAAATGTTTTTAGTTGAATTGACGAATATGACGCTTTGTACACAAGAAAATAAGGGATTATTTTGGATAATATAAACAAATTCTAAAGTCTGTTGGTGGAAAAAGAGAATCAAAGGAGAAGGGGTTGAAATAAGAGAAACAATGGTGGTATGATTTCTTTGCTGCAGGAAATAAAAAAGAAATTGCATTTTGAAACGAAAGGAGATAGTAAATCGTGACTGCTTTATCAGTAAATGCACAGAAAAATATAGTAACAAAAAGTAAGGAAAACACAGAAAAGAAGAGCTTTTTCTCTTCTTTAAAAGAAGCTTTTGTACTTGCGGCTCCCGGAATAGAAGCTGCCATCGGAGCAGATAATTATCATTATCTGGAAAGATAATATGAGCCAGGGAAAAATAGACATCAGGCTCATTTGCAAATCCCTTTTTGTGTCCTCCGTGTTTTTCTGGCTATTTTTGAATTCTTCTGATAGAATATACTCAATGGGTGCGGCATAAGCGGTTTGCCCCCTTTGATAACGGATCGGCTGTCAAGGTTGAAGCTGCATTTTATTTGTATACGGCAGTTTTGCGTAAGAAGGAGAGAATTATGCAGAAAAAGCTGGAGAGTACGTTTAGCAGACGTCAGTACATGATGTCCAGAGATTTTGAAATCTATTATTATAACGGGTATAAGCTATCTCCTGTGGAAGCACATCATCATGATTATTACGAGATTTACTTTTTTCTGGAGGGCTCTGTGGAAATCTGTGTGGAGGGACGTACACTTTCTCCGGCACCTGGAGATCTGGTGATTGTACCGCCGGAAAAGACACATTTTCCGCGGATTTTAAGCTATGAGAAACCCTATCGGAGAATCGTGCTGTGGGTAGGTAAGGATTATATACAACACCTGTTGGAAGAGTCGGAAGATTATGGGTATTTATTTGGACGTGTGGATAAGCAGAAAGAATATCTGTACAAATTCAGTGCTGTTCAGTCGAATCAGCTGCAGGGAATGGCTTTTCGAATGATTGAGGAGAGCTGGGGCGAACGATATGGAAAAAGGACGGCACTGCTCCTTCTGCTCAATGAGCTTTTGCTGGCACTTAACCGCACGGTGTATGAACAGAAGCACAGAAACCGCAAGCGTTCCGGACAGGAGGAGCAGGTATACCAGATGATCTGCAGTTTCATTAACAGCCATCTGGAGGAGGATTTGTCGCTGGATCGTTTATCCAAACAGTTTTTCCTGAACAAATATTATATTGCACATTTGTTTAAGGATAAAGTAGGGATGTCCGCACATCAGTATATCACCGGAAAGCGTCTTGCAGCCTGCAAGGACGCAATGCTTGGAGATGAACCCATCGGTCAGATCTGCCACCAGTATGGATTTTCGGACTACACCAGTTTCTACCGGAGGTTTAAAAAAGAGTACGGAATTTCGCCCAAGGAGTACAGACAAAGTCACCAGCTGGAAGAGTAAAACAATGGTGTCATGGGTCAGTTTGTCATTTCGTGAATGGATTCAAGCATGGAAATATCGGAGTCAGTCAGCTTTAGATTGGAAACCATATGTTTTCCCTCCGGAGTGGTAACCGTAATTTCGATAATCGTGCCTTCCTGGAGGGTCTGGGAAGAAAGATCTTCCATAAAACGGATAAATTTTGGGTGATTGCAGGCAAACTGGTCCCGGAGATTTTTCAGTTCCATAAGCTTTTTGGGATTTATATTCATTTTTCATTCCTTCCTTTCGTTTTACTGGAAAATGATGTCTGGAGAGAGCTTTTTTGTTGTAACTTTCGGAGTTCTGACATCATGTAAAATTGATTTTATCACAGTCTTGCCAAATTGCAAAGGAAAGATTGGAAGTATCGGCTGTGAATAGAAAAGAAGAGAATAGACATACTGTCTGTAAAGAATGACAGGCGGAGGGAAGATATGAACAGGAAATACAAAAGCAGGGAATCTGTGAACAGATGGAAATGCCGCGCGGCTGAATATTTGGTTTTGTTTCTCATCGGATATTGTATCTATCTTGCCATCGAGGTAACTTATCGTGGATTTAGCTACCGGCTGATGGGACTCTCCGGCGGTGCGGCATTGATGGGGATCGGAATTTTAAAAGATCTCGGGCTGGATGAGTTTTCACTGCCGGTTCAGATGATGGTAGGTGCAGTGCTGATTACAGCTCTGGAATTGTATTCGGGGATGTATGCGCTTCTGGTATTGAACGTGCGGATGTGGGATTACCGCGGGATCTGGATGAGTCAGTGCCAGGGATTGATCTGCCCTCTGTTTTCCTTTCTGTGGTTTTTACTCTCGGGAGTGGGAATTGTGGTGGCAGATGTCTGTGACTACTATCTCTTTCAGGGTGAGAGAAGACCCATCTACCGTATACTTGGGAAAAAGTTTGCATTGCCTGAAAGAAAGTCAGTACAATCCCGTTGAGCACTGCTAAAACTGATCTTGTTCTTGAAACTTGCGTCAACACAAAGAGGTATCCGAAAAAACGGATACCTCTTTGTGTTGACCACAATATATCATATTTCCGGAAAATGTCAGACTTTTTTGAAAGACAAAAGCAGGAAAAGTTCTGGAAAGTTTGCAAAAAACACCTTGTGTCGGGCCGGCGTTGAGATTAAAATATAGAATGATACAATCAAACGTGGATATGTTTTTGGGGTGAGGGTGAAAAGGGAACTTTATTGATTGAGTGATTTCGAAAACAGGAAAGGGGGAACTTATGATAAAAGAAGAAAAGAATTATCTGGAGTATCTTGCGGAATTATATCCGACGATTGAGAAAGCGGCTACGGAGATCATTAATCTGCAGTCGATCATCAACCTGCCAAAGGGGACAGAGCATTTTTTGTCGGATATCCATGGGGAATACGAGGCATTTTCCCATGTGCTTCGAAACGGTTCCGGTGCGGTCAGAAAGAAGATTGATGATGTTTTTGGCCATACGCTGGGGATCGCAGACAAGCGGGCACTGGCCACACTGATTTATTATCCCACGGAAAAACTGGAAGAAATCAAAAAGCAGCATCAGGATACAGAGGACTGGTATAAAGTTATGCTGTACCGCCTGATCGATATCTGTAAAGTGGTATCTTCTAAGTATACACGTTCCAAAGTGCGCAAAGCGCTGCCGGCTGATTACGCCTATGTGATTGAGGAACTGATTACAGAGAAACCGGAAGTGCTTGACAAAGAAGCATATTATGAAACGATTATTCAGACGATTCTGGAAATCGGGAGTGCGGAAAATTTTATCATTGCAATGGCGGAACTGATTCAGAGAATGGTTGTGGACCACCTTCATATTATCGGTGATATATTTGATCGGGGCAGAGAGCCGTACAAGATTATGGACTGTTTGCTGAATTACCATTCTGTGGATGTGCAGTGGGGAAACCATGATGTACTGTGGATGGGTGCGGCAGCCGGACAGATGGCATGTATCGCCAATGTGATCCGGATCTGCCTTCATTACGGGAATCTGGATGTGCTGGAAGACGGTTATGGAATCAATATGCTTCCGTTGGCTACGTTCGCGCTGGAGACTTATCATAGAGACCCATGTACCTGCTTTATCGCAAAAGGCATGGAAGATGAGCAGAGCCAGGAGGCAATGCTGGAGCGAAGAATGCACAAAGCCATTACGCTGATCCAGCTGAAACTGGAGGATCAGCTGATCCGCGAGAATCCGGAATATGGTATGGAGAACCGGCTGCTTCTGGACAAGATCGATTATGAGCACAAGACCATAGAAATCGATGGGGCTGTTTATGAACTGCGTGACACCGATTTTCCGACTGTGGATCGCGAGCATCCCAATGTGCTCACTGAGCAGGAAAAGGAAGTCATGGAAAAACTAAGCGCTGCTTTCCGGAAAAGTGAAAAACTTCAGAAACATGTCGATTTCCTGCAGAAACAGGGAAGCCTCTATAAAGTATACAATGGAAATCTGCTGTATCACGGATGTATGCCCATGAATGAGGACGGGACCTTAAAAACGGTGATGGTGGATGGAAAACCATATCAGGGGAAAGCACTGTACGATGTTTTGGAATATCATGTCAGACGTGCCTTTTTCGATCGTGATCCCGTGATGCGGGAAAAGGGACGGAATACTTTCTGGTTTTTGTGGACGGCACCGGGTTCTCCGCTGTATGGCCGCGACAAAATGACCACCTTTGAGCGGTATCTGATTGCGGACAAAGCAACGTGGAAGGAGACAAAAAATGCTTATTACCGTCTGATAGAACAGGAAGCCACCGCAGATATGATTCTGGAAGAGTTCGGTCTTTCCGGTGAAAATGTGCATATTATTAACGGACATGTTCCGGTTCACCAAAGCGCCGGTGAAAGCCCTGTCAAATGCAACGGCAAAGTGCTGATTATTGATGGAGGTTTCTGCAAAGCGTACCATAAAGAAACCGGTATCGCTGGCTATACGCTGATCTATAATTCCTACGGACTTACATTGACTGCTCATGAGCCTTTTGAATCTACAGAGAAAGCGATTCATGAAGAGACGGACATTGTTTCCAGACAGGTTGCTGTGCGTCTCAGCCAGAAACGCCAGCTGGTAGGAGACACCGACAATGGAAGACGGATTCGTCAGAGAATTGCAGAACTGAAAGAGCTGATTGAGGCGTACCGTACCGGAGAGATTAAAGAGAGATAGTGTGAATTTTAACGTCGCAGCCCGGGGGATTTACCTCTGGGCTGTACGATTGCAGAAAAGCAGTAAAGATGCAGTTAGAAAGCAATTCTGAACAATAAGTGAAACACAGCGTCCGTTGGAACAAGGTTGATTTCCCTCTTTTCAATTAACCAATGCAATGGTATAATCGGAATAGTGAACTGGAATCCGGATGAGCAATCACAGATTTTACGTTCAGAGATTCCATAGTAGAAAGAAGAAGGAATGAACCATGAAGGCATGGATTGCCAAGATGACAGAAGAGCAGATAGATTATCAGGCTGTGGAAAAGGCCGGAAAAATGCTTCTGGAAGGCCAGCTGGTGGCATTTCCGACAGAGACCGTGTATGGCCTTGGAGGAAATGCGCTGGATGCAGAGGCATCCAGGAAGATTTATGCTGCCAAAGGGCGTCCGTCGGATAATCCCCTGATCGTTCACATCGGCAGGATGGAAGATCTGGAAAGGATCGCAAAGGAGATTCCGCCGTCTGCCCGTGCTCTGGCGGATGCATTCTGGCCGGGGCCTCTTACGATGATTTTTCCGAAAACAGATGCGGTGCCGTTCGAGACGACAGGCGGTCTTGACAGTGTTGCAGTGCGTTTCCCAAGCCATAAGGTGGCGAATGCACTGATTCTGGCAGCGGGAGGATTTGTGGCGGCACCAAGTGCCAATACCTCGGGAAGGCCAAGCCCGACAACGGCGGAGCATGTGATCGAAGATCTGGGAGACAAGATTCCATGCATCCTTGACGGCGGCATGGTACAGATTGGTCTGGAGTCTACGATTGTTGACTTTACCGAGAAAATTCCCACGATCCTGCGGCCTGGTTATTACAATCAGGAAATGATGGAAGCTGTGATTGGACTTATGAGAATGGATCCGGGAATTCAAAACGAATCGGAACATGTACGGCCTAAAGCTCCCGGTATGAGATACAGGCATTATGCTCCGAAAGCGGAGCTGACGATTGTTCAGGGAAACACAGCGCATGTGATCGAAAAGATAAATGATCTGGCGCAAAAAAACTGTGCTCTGGGGAAAAAAGTTGGAATCATCTGTACAGATGAGACTGCGGAAAGATATCCGATGGGCGATGTGAAAAGTATTGGAATGCGATCCGATGAAGAGACGATAGCACGTCATCTCTTTGGCATTCTGAGGCAGTTTGATGATGACCAGGCGGATGTGATATACTCAGAGGCGTTTGATACACCGCGCATGGGACAGGCAATTATGAACCGTCTGCTCAAAGCAGCCGGGCATAAAGTGTTAGAGGTATAGATGTGAAACAATATGAAAGAATAATATTTGTGGATGCAGATGATACGTCGCGTGCACCGATGGCAAAAGCAATCCTGCAGAAAAAGACACTTCCCTGGCCGATGGAAATAATATCCCGCGGCCTTGTGGTGTTATTTCCTCAGCCGGTGAATCAGAAAGTGGAAGCTGTTCTGGTGCGAAATGGCTGCACGGCGAAAGACCATGTAACCGTACCGCTTTCCGACGAGGATATCAATGAGAAAACATTGATTCTCACCATGGAGGAGAGCCAGAGAATCCGTATTCTGGAGCAATATCAGCAGGTACCGCATCTGGCGACGATCGCGGGATATCTTCGGATTAACGGTGATATTCCTGCTCTCTACGGGGAACCTCTGCCGGAGTACGGTAAATGCTATGAGGTGCTGGACGCGCTGATCACGATGCTGATAAAACAACTGGCGGAAGAAGCAAAGGAGGAGAATGAGAAATGATAGCTTTGGGATGTGACCATGGCGGTTACGAGCTGATGCAGGAGGTAAAAGCTTATCTGGATAAAAAGGGAATCGCCTATCAGGATTTTGGATGTTACAGTACACAGGCGGTGGACTATCCGGTGTATGCGAGAAAAGTTGGAGACGCTATTTTAAGCGGTGCATGTGAGAAAGGAATCCTGATCTGCGGAACCGGAATCGGAATCTCCATCGCTGCAAACAAAATGCCGGGAATTCGTGCGGCACTTTGCACCGATTGTTTTTGTGCGGAGGCGACCAGACTTCACAATGATGCCAATGTACTGGCAATGGGTGGCCGTGTGGTAGGGCCTGGCCTTGCAATCAAGATTGTGGAAACATTTCTTAACACTCCGTTTTCCGGTGAAGAGCGCCACGCGCGCAGAATTCATCTGATTGAGAACGAAGAATAAATATCAGGAATGGGAGGACATAGGAGGAAGCTATGGCAAAAACAGTTGTGATGGATCATCCGCTGATTCAGCATAAAATTGGAATCATTCGAAAAAAAGACACCAGTTCCAAAGAATTCCGTGAAATGATCAGTGAGATCGCCATGCTGATGTGTTATGAGGCAACGAGGGAACTGCCTCTTTGCGATGTGGAAATCGAGACACCGATCTGCGGAACCACAGTGAAAGAGTTAGCCGGGAAAAAGATGGCGGTTGTTCCCATTCTCCGTGCCGGTCTTGGAATGGTAGAAGGGATGCTGACGATGATTCCTGCTGCAAAGGTGGGACATATCGGTCTGTATCGGGATCCGAAGACACTGGAACCGGTGGAGTATTATTGTAAATTGCCTTCCGATATAGCGAGCAGAGAAGTTTTTGTGACGGATCCGATGCTGGCTACAGGCGGTTCTGCTTCGGCAGCAATTACCATGCTCAAGGCAAAAGGAGCGAAGAAGATTCATTTCATGTGCATTATTGCCGCGCCGGAAGGAATCAGAAAAATGCACGAGGAACATCCGGATGTGGATCTGTTCATCGGTGCGCTGGACGATCATCTCAATGACCACGGATACATTGTGCCTGGTCTTGGGGACGCAGGAGATCGGATTTTCGGAACAAAATAATCAGGAATTGCGGGTGTTGTATATGAGTAATAAAAGAGGGGATTACATTACCTGGGACGAATACTTTATGGGGGTTGCGAAACTGTCCGGTATGCGTTCCAAAGATCCGCATACACAGGTGGGAGCCTGTATTGTCAGTGCGGATAATAAGATTTTGTCCATGGGATATAACGGATTCCCGATGGGATGCTCGGATGATGAGTTCCCGTGGAATCGGGAAAGTGAAAATCCGCTGGACAGCAAGTATCTGTACAGTACGCACAGTGAGTTGAATGCGATTCTGAATTACCGGGGCGGAAGTCTGGAAGGAGCAAAGATCTATGTTTCCCTCTTTCCATGTAATGAATGTGCCAAGGCAATCATTCAGTCAGGAATCAAAACAGTGATTTACGACTGTGACAAATATGCGGATACACCGTCTGTCATCGCTTCCAAGCGGATGATGGATGCGGCCGGTGTGCGGTATTATCAGTATCAGCATACGAACCGCAAAATAGAAATAACATTATAACAGGAGAATAGTGTGAAAGAAAGTAGAGGACAACCATAAATGGGCGTACTTTACTAAGCTGTCTTAATCAGGCAACTTTTTAAACATTATATATAGTGAATTAGATCAAGAAGCTAATGGTTCATCAGGAGGAAGTAATCCTTCTCG
>JALEOU010000034.1 GCA_022766945.1 Fusicatenibacter sp.
TAATTATCTCTCTTTTATTGTATCACATTCACTCAATTTTTCAAGAAAAATCGCATTTTTCCGCTGAAATCAAGGGATTTTTACCATCGCCCATACGTTTTCTGGCTCAAACGAGAGTTAATTTTCATGGAAGTTCACATTTATTACATACGATTCTCCGTTTGGCCCATCCGCGTGAGCAGCAAAAGCATGGCTGCCACCGGGCAATGCTTTCCCGACAGAAATATTCCACATCTTCTCAAGTTCTGCGATCATGCTGTCAAGACCTGCAAGCCAGACCTCCCCAGGGATTCCAGCAGATTCTGCCCGGCTTACAACCTGCAGCGGCAGTGTCCGTGAATCGTCTACTATCCGGCTTCCGCAAAGGACGCTGCTCAGAATCCGGTAAAACTGCACCCTGTCAACCGATCTTGCAATCTCCACGCATCCTTCTGCTGTTGGTGCAAACGATGTACCACCCATATTGCCTTTTTCTTCTGTTTCCACCAGCACATTCCCACGTTCAAAGCGGCAGATGTCCGGGTAAAACACAGAGACAGCGGCGAGTGGATCATGGAGCGTCAGCTTTTCAGATTTTTTCAGCCAGTCATTCCCAAAAGAATAGATGGCTTTAACCAGATCGTTGTTCGGCTTCAGGAGTTTTTTCGCCTGCCCGGCTTCGATGCTGAGTGTTTCTGTAACTTCCAGCGGAATTACCCGATGTTTTGTCACAGGTGTGGAAAACACAATTTTCGATGCCAGAGGATCTGCCCATGAATTCCAGTTGTAATAGGGATCAGGCAGTGGCTTTTCACCGAAATATCCGTTCATCACGTGAAGCTCCTTTATCAGTCCGGCGGCATCGGGGTATCTGCAGAAGAGCGTGGCAATATTAGTCATATTTCCAATGCCGATCAATATGATCTCGCCCGGATTTGCTTTGATTTTCTGATACATGAACGCGGGAGCATCGGATTTTTCATAGGTATCATGAGGCCAGAACGCTAACGCATCTGCTCCATCCGGCGTAGCATAGACAGGAACCGGAGACATGGTGCTGTCAAGCCCAGCCACAATCGGAATCTTTTTTCCCGCTGTTCTACAAATTGCATCCGCAACGGCTGCACGAATCTCCGGTTTCCCACAAACTGTGGTGATTCCAACAAGTTCACACTGCGGTTCCTTCAATAAATAAGCCAGACAAACGGCATCGTCGATATCGCCGCCAATATCTGTGTCAAGTAAAATTTTTTCATCTCACAAAACTCCACTTCATATCATCAATTCTTATAAACTACCATTCAAAAAATAGAATAACAGTGGTTACTGTTCAGTTTGCTTTTAAGATTGAATTATCTTTTATTATACTATATACTCGATGTTAAGGTCAAAATGCATTTCGACCCTTTCGTAAGGAAGTTCGCATCAAATTTCCAACCTGTGAACCTGACATCGTATACTCCAAAATATGTAGTTCTTTTTCGGAATGTAAAAAATTTTACTGAAGGAGATTTATCTATGACTTTCAGAGAAAATGTAATGGCAATTTTGCATTATGAAAATTATGATTATTTCCCCGTTGTATCTTTTGGCTATTGGAATGAAACACTCGAAAAATGGGCACGGGAAAAGCACATCACTTCAGAGGAAGCGGAAGCCTATGCAAGATATGGTGATAATTCAGAAGCCGACCTGTCTGTTATGAAACGATTGGGATTTGATTTTAACTGGAATTCCTGTATATCCACCAACAGTGAGCTTTTTCCTCCGTTCCCAAAAGAGCTGATTGAGGAGAAACGCGATGGCGGCCGCATTATACGTGATGAACAGGGATTCCTCGTTTTGGAAAAGCCGGGAATTGTATCGATTCCTTCTGTAATCGGTACAACATTAACAGACAGAAAAGCATGGGAACAACTCTATCTTCCAAAGTTACAATGGCATAATAGCCGGGTGGACACGGAATACTTGCAGTCTCTGACTTCCTGTGAAAACAGGACCATACCGATTGGTTTACACTGCGGTTCTTTGATCGGATATATCCGCAATTTACTGGGTGTAGAACAGTTAAGCTATCTCTACGCAGATGATGAAGAGCTATATGCAGAAATCATTGATACTGTAGCAAATCTCGCCTATCGTTGTGTTGAAAGCGCCTTAAAATCCGGTGCCAGATTTGACTATGCGCACTTCTGGGAAGATATTTGTTTCAAAAACGGTCCTTTGGTTTCTCCTTCTGTATTTGCGAAATATGTGGGACCGCATTATAAAAAAATAACCACGTTATTAAATCAATATGGTATTGATATTGTTTCCGTAGACTGCGACGGTCTCATTGATTCCTTGCTCCCCATCTGGATGGAAAATGGCGTAAATACTATGTTTCCCATTGAGGTTGGCACCTGGAAAGCGAGTATTGCTCCATGGCGGCAAAAATACGGCCAGGAACTTCGCGGTGTGGGAGGTATGAATAAAACCGTTTTTGCCAGAGATTATAATGCAATTGATGAAGAAATTGAACGTTTAAAACCGCTCATTGAGCTTGGCGGATATATTCCCTGTCCGGATCACCGCATTGCTCCCGATGCAAAATTTGAAAATGTGCAATACTATTGTGAAAAAATGCATAACCTTCACTTATAAGCAATCAGATACAATCTTCTCACCTCTGACATTCCATCATCAGAGGTGGGAATTGTATTTCATATTACCTATTCAACCCATACCGCATTCAACGACGCTACTTTTAGGCTTCCTTTATATGTGGTTCCTGTATCTTCCGGAAATCTGTATACTTTATTGCACCTAATTTTACATGTTTGCTCATATGGCATAAAATTTACGATCACTTGTCTCTGCACCCCTTCCGTATTTTCCCATCTTGTTGTTAGCAAAGACTTATAAACAATTTTTATTTTTTTCCGAAGATATAATATGTAATCACCTGTTTCTTCCAGTTCCAGTGGTTTTACCATCTTCCCCAAACAGAGGAATTCTTTGTATTGCCTTCTCCATGCATTCAGATTTCTGATAAGTGTAAATATTTGTTCCTGACCAGGAATTTTCTTATCCCATTGTACTCCCCATCCCCAGATAACATTTCCCTGATCTCCCAAAGTAACAGATAAGACATCTCCCGCAGCAAAAGAATACGCCAGTCGAAACAGCAAACATTCCGGATTATCCAGAGGATCCATGGAGCCTTCGATCCAATCCTGATTTCCCGTAAAATTATTAATATATTCATGAAACAAATATGCATAGGCCGGAACCGGATTTCCGGCCAAAAATCCAAAAACATACCTCAAATCATTAAAAGTCAAATATTCAATAAATGGTTCAGAAGAAGCACCCTCACACCCCAGCAGCATAGGACTTCCAATGGCATCTAAATCCATTCGGATTTTTCTGAACAGTCTGATCATAGATTCATTCTGCCAGATACCCGGACCAGCTGGATGCCCATGATTCTGTGCATAGCAGAAACTGCTTTCTCCGCCTAAATTCTGATCAAAATACTGCGCATAATCACATCCGCTTTTTGCTATCGATATGATTTCTCCTGAAGCAATATTACCCACTTTCTCTGTATCATAGGGACACATATCCAATCCATAACGTATTTCATCACCGATTATTCTTGTCTGTTCAATGGTATCTGCGGGAGTACGGCAAATCAGTGATTCATCGTATCGATCCGACAGATCAAAATCCGGTTGCAGCGTACTTTTAACAGTCCATCCGATACCACTGCAGTAAACGCCAACCAGGTTCCCTTTTTTGTGCATGGTATCCACAAAATCTCTGAACAGCACTTCTCCGCCAAACGGCGGCCATACATACGGCGGCGCCCAGGGTGCCGTTCCTTCCCAATGCATGAAAAGCGTCATGATTTTACTATTCGTTTTATCAGAAAACTTTCCTCTTATCGGATAAATCATTACCAAAGGGGATTCGGCCAACCATTCCGGAATATTTATGTTATCTCTCAATTTCACGGGCATATCTGCATTTTCCTGCATCCAGTTACGATAAAGCTCCGCAGCATCATGCCACTCTCCTTCAAAATCCGCAGTCACCATATCATAGCTCATCCTATAACTGCCCCTTGCTGCGTCATTGAATAATCTGTATTCTAAAGCGATTCCATTATTCTCTTTTCTGAATTCCACTGTTTTCGGATGATGCTTTGAATCATGTGCTGCAAAATATAAACCCGCATTTGAATTGTAAAATGCCATAAACTGCATCTGACAAATTCCCGGATATAACCCTCCCAAACCCTGGGATTGATATCCAATCTCACGATACTGAACAGCTCTCTCCAATAATTCCCTGTGGCGGTATGTTCCAACAATCAAACCATTCCTGTCTCAAGCCGGTACCATTTTCCGTATTCAGATGCCAGTGACAGATACCTTTCTCATCCATTATTATAGAAGCTTCTGCACACAGTTCTTGTCCCGAAATATTACGGAATAAAATCCTGCATCCATTGGCCTGTGCTATGATCTCTGTTTTTTCTGACTGCAATGAATTAAAATATGTCGCCTTTCCATGATCATCGATCATTTTTATAGTAAATAACGGTTGTTTCTCATGTCCCGGCACACAAAAATCTTTTCCCTTAATTTTGTAAGATACAATGGAACCATTCTTTTCCGATACGATAATTTCACTGTTTTTGTTCCTCAGTATCATATTCTGCCCCCTCGTATAATAACTCCTGCAAAACCAATACGCAGTACCTTTCGAACTGTAAAAAAGCAGGAAAAAAAGCTTCACCTTTTTCCTGCTTTTTCATTATTATATTCCAAATTTTATCTGTGTCAACAAATCACTCTCTATTCTTGAACCTCAGATGTATTCTCTCAATAATGATTCCCTCGTTGTAAACAAAAGGTTTTCTTTCAGCTGAAGTATCTTTTCCTCAATCCGCCGTATAGTCTCGCAGAATACCTGATCTGTCTGCCCCGTTGGGTCTTCCAGGCCCCAATCTTCTCTCCATTTGCAGGGCAGAAACGGACATTGTACATTACATCCCATTGTAATGACTCCGTCCACAGGAGGGAGGTCCTCTAACAGTTTGCTATGCTGACCCTCAGCTTCCATGTCTATGCCATACAGTTCCTTCATCAGACGGACAGCATCTTGATTGATACAGTTTTTCAACTCCGTACCGGCGGAATAACATTCAAATACCTCTGGCGCCAGATGCCTTCCCAGTGCTTCCGCGATTTGGCTGCGGCAGGAATTGTGGACACAAATAAATGCGATTTTGGTCTTACTCATGTGACGTCCCTCTTAGAAGCCCAGTTTATGGAGTAATTTTTCCACATCTGCAGCTTTGAGGACCTTTCCCATAGAGACAACCTTTTCGTTAACTACGATGGCAGGCATACTCATAACGCCATACTCCATGACTTTTTCCATGTCAGTGATATACTCGACTTCTACTGACAGACCCATGGTCTTGATGGCGGCCTTTGCATTCTCATACTGCTCATGACAGGATTGGCAGCCTGCCCCCAAAACCTTGAGGTTGCTGATGTCGCCTGCAGTATGGCCGCTGCAGCAGCTGACGCTTTCTTCAACCTTGCCCTCAGAGCTGCCACAGCAACAGGCAGTAGCTTTCTTTTCTTCTTTCATTTTACCCAAACCAAACAGTGCCATAATTGTATCCTCCTTATATCAACAAATATTGAAATGCATTGAAAAAGTAACCAACAACGATGATGCCGATTGTACAGATGGCGATAAACATTCCCAGCAGTTTCGGTTTTACAGCTTTGCGCAGCATAATCATGGAAGGGAGACTTAACGTAGTAACAGCCATCATAAAACTAAGGACCGTTCCAAGCAGTGCACCTTTTGCAAGCAGTGCTTCCGCAATCGGAATGGTTCCAAAAATATCCGCATACATGGGAATACCCACAAAGACAGCCAATACAACACCCAAAGGATTCCTTCTTCCAAGAATGTTTTGAACCCATGTTTCCGGAATCCAGTTATGAATCACTGCACCGATACCGACACCAATCAGAATATAAGGAAATACTTTCTGAAAGGTTTCTGCGACCTGTTCTTTTGCGTAAATCAGGCGATCTTTTACTGTCAGATCAGGCGATTCGATGTCTATGCTACTTTTTGCATTTCGAATAAACTCTTCTACATAGTTTTCCATATGCAGTTTTTCAATGATCGTGCCACCCACAACAGCAATGATTAAGCCAACGGCAACATAGACAACTGCAACCTTTGTGCCGAAAATACTCATCAGCAGAACAAGGCTTCCCAAATCGACCATTGGGGAAGAAATCAGGAAAGAAAACGTTACGCCAAGAGGTAAACCGGCACTGGTAAAACCGATAAACAATGGAATGGACGAGCAAGAACAGAAGGGTGTCACCGTACCCAGAAGGGCTGCGATGATATTTGCCCAAATTCCTCTGAATCGTCCTAAAATTCGTTTGCTTCGCTCAGGCGGGAAAAAGCTCTGGATATACGAAATCACAAAAATCAGAACACAGAGCAGCACTGTGATTTTTATAACATCATAAAGAAAAAATTGGATGCTGCCACCCCAGCGGGATGATGTATCCAGCCCCACTGCAGACAGCCCACTGCTAATCATAGTATTCAGCCACTTCATTCCAAGCACCTGATCCTGAATGAAGAGCCAGACAGAACGTAAGATTTCCACCGTTTCGTCTCCTTTCAAATTGATATATTCAAAACTATCGAAGTGTCGTCTGAAAGAAAAGCCACCTTTTCAGATGGCTCATTTATTTTCTGGACAACATTCTTTCTGTATACAGGAAGCAATGCATGTTACCTGTTCATTCAGCAGTTCTTTTGCATGTTCTGCACCTGCCGGATCAAGGGAATAATGAACCCATTTTCCCTCCTTGCGTCCCTGCACAATCCCGGCATCACATAAGATCTTCATATGATGGGACAGTGTAGACTGGCTGATCTGCAATTCTTCTAAAAGTTTGCAGGCACATTTTTCTCCGCTTCGCAGCATCTCAAGAATCTGCAGACGATTCTCATCACAAAATGCTTTAAACACCCTTGCAGTATCCTTATACGCAGATGCCACATCTCTCACCTCACATTCAATATATCTGTAGTATACGCAACAAATCGAAAAATGTCAATATGTTAATCGTAATTTTATATTGATCACCACACTGCCTATTACTGTCACTTCCTGTATTGTCCATTTTGCTGCCCGTTTTTCCTTTTCAAACCACCCTTGCCATCGCTGGGCAAAAACTCTCCACAACCTGATATAAGGGCAGTCTGCTCTTTTTCCGGAAATAGAACAGAATAAATGCTATTCTATTAATTCATAGGTTTACTTATATGAGCATGACTCTGCGGCAGATCTGCTCCAGGGGGCCAATCACAGGATGTTCCATATTTCTTTCGATGCCTGCAAAGTCTTTATCAATAACGATTTTGGCGCCGTCCCTTTCTTCATAGGCTTGTTCTGTTTCAAACGCATATCCCAAGTTTTCTGTTGTAATCAGCCCGCCATAAAAATCCGCTTCTGCATTATAAAGATTTGTTTCCAGATAGTAATGACCATCTTCCTTTACAAGATGGAGATACACTTCCAGTCCAGCTGTACGGGGATTCTTTTCCTTATTATAGGATTTTGCGTTGTTCAAATAAAGATTATCGTGAATATCAACCGGGAAAGTTTGATTGATATCCGCCGTTGGTAAAACATCAATTGCCAGAGATTTTTCATACTCCTCTCCATAGTCCTGATAGGCAGCCGTACCATAGAAGCTATTTTCATCTCCTGCTCCTATGAAAATATTATTGGCTATTTTGTCGTCGCCGCCGTATACCAGCGAAACGCCGCCGACCATGGTGCTGTGGGGCAGATGGTATAAGGTGAACCGGGTTCTGTCTGGAATCGGCCGGAATTCCCCTGCAAACAGGTTGTGTACACAGGCGGTTCCCTGAGATACGTTCCAGAAGCTCTTTTGGGACAGGAGTAGGTTATTTGCGACGACATTGGGCCCATGGCTTACTTCAATATACAGATCTATCCCATTGTCAAAAAAAGCGTTCTGCTTCACAAGGGTTCCCTGCACCTGCCAGTCCAGCCAGCTTCCATAATTGCAGTCATGAACACAGTTTCCTTGGATTACCACGTCCACCGGCGAATGGAACCGGATGCCCGCCATATCCGATCCACCGAATTCATGCCGTATATTGATGTGGTGGATGTGATTTCCAATGATATCGGAAAAAGCGCAGCCCATATTTCCCGCAATGCCGGACTGTCCGCAGTTATAGATTTCGTTATTTCTTACGATGTGACTTCCAATCCTTTCCTTACACCAGCCGTCGTTGATGTTTGAAAAGATCATTTCGATGTAGTTCTGGGTGCCACTCTTTCTGCGGTCCACAAGCCAGCGGTTATCCTTAACATCCTCTTTTTTTCCAAGGCTGATGCCGACGCATTTGGATTCACTGACAGTACAGTTTTCAATTATCCAACCTTTGCTCCAGTGGGTGCCGATCAGGCCGGGCTGAAAGCCGGTAGGAGGTGCCCACTGGGTAGCTGCCTGCCTCATGGTAATCCCTGAAACGGTGATATAGTTCCGGCCTTTCCGGCTGGGGAAAAAGCAATAGGGCCTTACGCTGATTTCCACGCAGAAATTATTAGGGTTCTTCTCCTGGAAATTCCCGTAAAATACGGTGCTATCCTGTTCCACAACAGCAAACCACCGATAGGAGTCCGGTTTTCCCGACAGTTGCTGCGTTAACTCCTTCATGGAAACTGCTTCATACATGGCTTCTCCATCCAAAAACACTTCTCCGGTGTGGTGGATACGGCCAAAATCATCAAGAAATGCATCCCTCGAAAGGACAGCTTTACTTATTGCCTGCCAAAACAAAGCAAACACTGTTCACTGATAGCCAGAATCCATATGAGATATATTATTGTCACTTTAACATCGGCAACTGTGGAACGGAGCTATTTGAATCTTTGAATCTTCCCCTTTGCGTAGATGTGAAAAGTCCTGAAAAAGCGAGCTCACTATATGAAAATATGATCCAAACGATGGAGGCTCAGGCCCTCACTTCATTTGTCCAATCAAAACAGTACTTGCTGAATCTCCTTTCCTGTTATTTGGAATCTTGTCCGGACGACAGCATTTCCTTTCAGGAAAGCCTTCAGGATTCTCCCATTAACCAGGCCATTGCATATGCAGAGGAGCACCTGGACCAATCTATTTCTGTCAAGAAAATGGCGGAAGTCGCAGGGTACCATCCCAGCCATTTTGCAAAGCTGTTTCAGGAAAAACTAAACATCAGCCCAGTTCAATTTTTGATTCATAAAAAGGCTGAATATGCCATTGAACAGCTCACCACCACTACCAGACCTATATCAGAAATTGCGGAAGCTCTGGGCTTTAGCAGCCAGTTTTATTTCTGCAATTTCTTCAAAAAGCAAACCGGCATGGCCCCTACGGCATACAGACAAATTTACTTTCGAAATGGCAATAAATAGTCGGAACTGTTACATGCTTACCTTAACACGCTTTTTCTCAGGAAGAAATGCTATTTTTGAAGCCAAATATATGATTTTTTAAGGTACTCGTAAATCCTGACGTAAATGTTAAACCATGCGGCAATTGTTAACTAGCTACGTTCTTGAGATAATTTATCCAGAAAATTCAAAAAACTATTCGTTTTCAGACAGGAGGATCAAATGGATAAAACAACTCATGAGGTACGCTTAAATAGCAGGCAGGCTCTCTTTTCTCTTGTCCGTGACATCAGGCATGCATCCAGACCTTGGTCATCGGTATGTCCTTTAGCATCATGATAACGCAGAAACGCCCTTACGATCATCAAACAGCCAGCTCGTCCATGAAAAGTTGTATGCTCATCATGGCTTCTCCCCGCTGGTCAGACCCTCATGATGCATAATACCTCCCTCACTCATCCTGTACGGGGATGTGGTTTTATTCCGTATAATACTGTGCCTGTGCATGCCACAGTTCATAATACTCTCCGCTTTCATCTGCTACGAGAGAAGCATGTGTACCTTGCTGAATCACCTCACCTTCATGGAACACGGCAATCTCGTCACAGAACTTACAGGAGGATAGACGATGGCTGATATAGATTGCTGTTCTGTCTCCCACAATATCATTGAACTTGCTGTAAATTTCCGCTTCCGCGACCGGATCAAGAGCTGCTGTCGGTTCATCCAGAATCATGAATGGAGCATCTTTGTAGAGCGCACGTGCAATGGCGATCTTCTGGGCTTCGCCGCCCGAAATATTCACGCCTTCTTTGTCGTAATCTTTATACAGGTAAGTTTCGATACCACTTTGCATCGCAGACAGTTTTTCAGCAAAGCCTGCTTTTCTTAAGGCATCTACCACCAGATCGCTGTCAAAATCGACCTTTGCCGCAACATTCTCACCGAGCTTCAATGCAAATAGTTTGAAGTCCTGAAATACGACAGAGAATATCATCATATATTCCGCGTAGTTATACTTGCGAATGTCAATCCCATTCAGCAGAATTTCACCTTCCGTTGGATCATATAAACGACATAACAATTTGATGAAAGTAGTCTTGCCGCTTCCATTCCTGCCCACAACTGCCAGACGTTTTCCGATCTCAAATTTCATGTTAACATTGTGAAGTGCATACGTATCGCTGCCGGGATATTTAAAAGAAACATTGCGGAACTCCACTTCATATTTGCGGTCACGGCGTTTTTCAACGGTAAGGCTTCCCTGGTACATATTGTTGGGGATATCAAGGAACTCAAAAACCTGTGCAATGAAAGAAGCATTATTTCTCATATCTCCGAGCGTTGAAATCAGACTGGATGCGCCGCCGGATACCTTTGTAATCGATGCAATATACTGTGTAACTGCACCAAGTCCGAAGGCTCCCGCCCAAGCTTTCAGACATACGAAAGTATAAGCAACTCCTGTAAAGATTACCGATACTGCGGAGGAAGCTGCGCTGTAATATCCTATAGGTCCGAGGCTTAAATGTGCAAACATACCATTCGAGCCGAAAGTATCCTCTTTGTCGCGATTGTGTCTCTCGCACATCTTGTCCTGCCGGTACATTCTCACATCTGTTGCAATGTCCTTATGATAACCCAGCCAGCCAAAAAAGCTGAACAGACGGTTTCCAAGATTGTGAGAATCCGCATTGAGAGCCCAATAACTGCCCGCTTTGTTTGAAAGTGCCGGTGCAATGTAAGTAATTAAAAACATGATGATGATCACAAGAATAACAAACAAGGGATTATTTATTACGGTATATGCACCTGCGCTTTCAGGGACACGGCTTGTGAACAAAGACACCGTCAGGAAAAAACCACCGAGAAGCGTCAATACAGAAGAGCACAAGTCTTCATAGTTCTCAATGACACGATAAAGTCCCCAGCCGCCGCCATTTTGATTTTGACGAATCGTGGAAAGTAACTCTGCAGTTTCCGTTTCATCCAGATTAACATAGTCCATATCCAAGAGTTTTTCTGAAAAGATATGTTCCACCTTAAACAGCAGTCCCGCATTCTGTGTCGCTTTCCACTTATTTAAAAATGCAGAACAAAAAGCAATCAAAGCGGCAGCGCAAAGTGTCAGCAGCACAAGAAATCTCAAACGCTCAATATTTCGGCTGCCTGCAAGTTCTTCAATTACGAGTGCAGAAAGATAAATGCCTGCATATGGTGTGAGCGATGTCCATATTACGCTGATGAAGCGCGAAAGAACCATCTGGGGATAACGTTTATAGAATATCTGAAACGCACGATGATTGAACTTTATCATTTCACCCCATGACTTAAGTTTCTTATTCTTCTCCATGGTCAACGTCTCCTTCCTTGTAGTATTTACTCTGAACTTCATAGAATTCGGCATATTTGCCGCCCAATTTCATCAGTTCATCGTGCGTTCCCTCTTCACTGATTCCTGCGTTATCGATCATGATAATACGGTCACAGAAACGAGTGGATGCCAGACGGTGGGAAATATAAATGGATGATCTGCCGCTTGTCAGCTCACTATATTTCTGGTACAATTCAGATTCCGAAATGGGATCAAGCGCTGCTGTTGGTTCGTCAAGCACAATAAAAGGTGCATTTTTATAGAGCGCGCGAGCCAGCATGAGACGCTGTGTTTCACCGCCGGAAAGTAAGATGGCTTCCTCATAAACTTCCCGGTTGAGATATGTTTCATAGCCATCCGGCAGGGATTCGATTTTCGTTCGCAGCCCTGCTTTTTCTACACATTCCTTTACACGTTCCATATCAATGCCAATATCATTCTGAGCAACATTGACCGCAATCGTTCCGGCAAGAAGCGAAAAGCTCTGGAATACTGCTGAGAACATTGTGTAATAGTCGGCGCGATTGAAATTCCGGATATCCTTTCCATTGAGCAGCACACGGCCCTCCGTGGGATCGAAGAAACCACAGATTAATTTTATGAGTGTAGTTTTTCCGGCACCATTCAGACCAACCACAGCGAGCTTTTCACCCGGATGCAGCGTGAGATTGATGTTTGTCAAAGTATCCTTATCTGCGCCTGGGTACCGAAATGAAACGTTTTCAAGCCTGATTTCGTACTTTCCATCCGCTTTTGCTTCCATATGTTCGCCACCGTCAAATTTGAAAGGTTCCTCATATTCAAGACATTCCCGAACAGTGGAAATGTCAAGGGATTGCTTGTGCAGAGTATTGAATCCTCCAAGGATGCCGGAAACCCATTCTGTAAAACCACCTACTGCATTAAAGAACAGAAGGAACTCTGCAACACTCAAACCCTCTTGGAGAACAAGCCCGATCAGGTATGCATACGCAATCATATTACGCAGGAAAGTAAGAACAAGGTCTGCAATTTTCGCCCAGATATAAACACTCTGCGCTTTTCTTTGAAACGCTGTGTAAGTATCCATAGCTTTGCCAAACAAATCATCAAGCCAGGGACGCAGGCCAAAAATACGAATATCCTTCGCCGCGCTCAGATCTCTTGCGCGGCCTGAAATATACCACATATGTCTCTCTGCTTCTGCTTCTTCCTCACGATGGCGGTATCCATACCCATTCATATAATTACTGATAAAATAGCTGATGACTGTCGTCATGAGGATAACAAGAATCAAAAGCGGCTGCACAGACGTCAACAGACTGACATAAACGAGAAAGCCAAGAAAATTGGCAGTCAGAGTTGTGAGCGTAGTCCAAATTGCTTCCGTTGCCGCCCGGTTTGAGTCGATGCACTCGCCGGATTTGGCAAGCAGCTTTTGAAACCCGTCATCATCCACATTCGGATAAGACGTCGTTGCAGCTTTTTTGTTCAGCAGATTGATGATCTCACAGCGAACGTTGATCCTGCCGTACAGAGTATTTGCGTTCACATATGTAGATGCTGCTGATACCAGCATGAGACAAAGAACAAATCCCACGATTGTAAACAACAGCTCCGATACAGGTGCATGTCTTTCCACCACCGAAAGAATCATCGGTGAGACATACAGATTTACAAGATTCAACGCTACTGCCAGTATTGCAGAAAGCAAACTGAGTACAAGAACCTTCTTTTCTCCTGAAGTCCATGCGAGTTTTATCATGAACCATGAGTTTTGACCCATATTGTATTTCGGCCTGGGAACTTTTTCTTTTTTTGTTTTTTCTTTCATCATGAAAACTACCATCCTTTCTGATGATCATCTTATCATGAAAAATCGTCCCCGGATTTTCCGGGGACGAATCATCATTTCCGGGTGATGAATTGTAATTTTTCACACTTGCGGAAGCAATATTTCTGTTGTAAACGCTCCATCCTCACTGTTGCGGCTGATATACCCGTCCAGCCTTTCCACAATAGCGTCAATGCGAACCAAACCGAAACCATGTCCCTCGCCTTTTGTGCTGCGGAACAGCTTTCCCTCTTTTTTCATCTTCTTTCCGGCGGTAAAGTTGGTAAACGAAATATATAACTGAGTATTTCTCATATCCATATACACACGGATCACTCGCTGCTCCTCCGGAAGCTTTATACTGGCTTCGATCGCATTATCGAACAGATTGCCAATGATACAACACAAATCGATCTCTGATGATTTCAGTTTCAGCGGAATGTTGGCATCCGCAATAACCTGGATATTCTTTGACTTTGCCAGCGATATTTTTGAATTGAGAATCGCATCTGTCATCGGATTTCCGGTCTTTATAACTGTATCCACCTTAGCCAGATCGTCATCCAAAAGATCAAGATATCTTTTGATTGCATCCCAATCCTCCAAAGCCGTATACGCTTTCATTGTCTGTATGTGGTTACGATAGTCATGCCGCCAACCACGAATCTGGCGATACATATTATCAACTTCCCGGTAATGTGTTTCGATCAATTCCTGCTGATAGGAAGCAATCTGTTTGTCTATTTTTCTGGAAAAGAATCCCATCCGCTTCACCTCATGCTAATAATTGCACGGTTAACGCCTTCATATGCACCTCTGGGCAGAGGAATGGACACACCATCGCTCATTTTAATTTCTGTTTTTGTAACACGGCTAATCTGGGTAAGGTTAACAACCGCTGAACGGCTCACACGGTAAAAACGATCATCCAGCTCCTTTTCCAATTCACCCAATGTCATTTTTATTGTTAAACTGTCGGAAGCATGGATCGTTACATAGTTACCGAATACATCCGCATATCGAATCTGATATACAGGAACACGCACCATTTCACCGCCGATCTCAAAGTTCAAAACTTTTTCATTTTTTGACAGTTTTTCCACAGCACGTTCAAGGACGGAAAACAGTTTTTCTTCCCTGACGGGCTTCATCAAATAGTGCAGTGCTGCCACCTCGTACCCCTCGGCAATATATTCGGAATATCCGGTGATGAAAACAATTTGAACGGTGTCATTGTCCTGGCGTAGTTTTTTCGCCATAGTCACACCATCCATATCACCCATTTCAATGTCAAGCAGCAAGATATCATAATCGTTTTTCTCAGCATACCGGAACAGAAAGCTCTCAGCAGAGGAAAACAAAGCGGTCTGCAGCGTATGGCCTGCGCTTGCAGCCCATTTGGCTACTAAACCTGAGATATATTGTCTGTCTGCATCCGAATCGTCGCAAATTGCTATCGTATAGTTCATGTTCTCACCATCCATTATGACTTATATGCATCCCATAGAGACAAGCTTTTATTTGTATCCTTGTGATAATTTTCCGTCAGCAGCAGTTGTTCGGAATTTCCGAGCAACTGCATTTTCTCCTTTGACTTTTCCCACTCCAGCTCGTCCATCTTCATTTACACTTCGTTAAATTGGTTATCCACATATTATGGCGGCTTTTCCAAGAATCAAGCCACTCTTCTTCATTCACTATCGCCTTGAATACAGGCTCAAGGAATATCTGTATTTCCGTAATCACAATAAAAAACTCAAGCGTATTGTCTTTGATATTCTTCAAAAAATATTTCCAACGTTTTTGCATATTCTCATCTTCGGCAAGTGCGACAACATGCTTAATACTATTTCGGTCGTAGGAAGTGCCACGTCGCTGCAAAGTCTCAATATTTTTTCTGAAGCGTATCTTCACCTCTATTAAATCGCCCTTAATCAAATTAACGATTGGGCACTTTACTATATTATATTCAACCTTTCTCTTTCAGTCAATAATCGTAAGCACAGGTCTGACCCCCTAAAGTTCCTGAGTCTTGTCCTTAAGTGTGCGTCAGTCTCTGCCATTGCTGTTTTCATGGAACCGATAGCATAGTAATTTATCCAGCCTTTTGTCACCTGATTGATTTTCTCGATTTTGCTCGTGATTGTGCCCGACATTTTTCTGCAGGTCAGTTCTTTCAGTCTGCTTTTGTATTTTTTCACCGAATCCTGATGGGGTCTGCATTTCCATTCATCACCTTGCTGTCCCTCTGTCAAAAGCCATCGGAACAGCAGCAAGTGTAGTGTTGTTCGTGATATTCTGCCCCTGTACCTTGAAAATATGGTCAGTGAAGAAACAGGCGCATTTATCAAAGATCATCTCGAAAATTGTCCCGAGTGTACCGTAGAGCTTGAGACTATGAAAGCGGGAACAGTTGTGTCTGCTGTGCGATGATGCTTGTTTGTGTAGTCATAACTTTTACTCCTGATTATAGTGAGTACAAAAAGTTGAGACTTAACTTTTTGTACTGGTGTAGAATTTATGACTATTATTGCAGGAGTATATGACAAAGGGAAGGTACTAGGAATCTACCGTTTACAGTACAAGGTTTCGTCCCGCGGTTTCCATTTCCTTGAATGCCACAGAACAAAACCCTGTTTTCCACTTACCCCACCTGGAGTAAAATTTTTAATTCACATCTAAATTCTCCGTAAAAACACAAGTCCATTTTTCACAAAAGTGCCCGAAAAGCCCGGAAAATCAACGTTTCTTAACGAGAAGAACAACCGTCTCCACATGTGTCGTCACTATGATAGGAACACATTGACTTTGCCTCGTCGGTTGTATGGGAACACAAACCGGCGCTTTGTTTTGCTGCCTTGCTATTCTTTCTCGGCGGCTTAAAATTGGTGCCGTCCAAACTGTTTTTGAATCCGGTCTTATAGATAAATGTCAGCATGGACGGGTCTTTGTTACCATCTTCATCATACCCGCCGACGATCACTTTTTCAACTATGCTTTCAAAAACATAACGGTCAAAAGTGTCAAGCACTTCGTTCTCTTCCAGCGTTCTACGAAACTCTGCAATCCGCTTTTTCATAGTGCTTTCTGTTTCAGCGGATTCCTGCAAACTCTCGCGCTGTTTTTGGAGCTGTTCGATCTGGCT
>JALEOU010000043.1 GCA_022766945.1 Fusicatenibacter sp.
AGTTTGATTTGCAAACCTTAGTTTTACCTGCTTCTTACCTTTCAACCTCTGCACTTGAAGAAAAATAAGAGGCAGATAAGTTGGTCCTGCAATACATTTCTAAGCATAACACATTTTAGTCACATTATCCAGTCAAACCTACAATTTTACAGAAAGACTTCGCATTCTGCACAAGGTCACATCTTTCTCATATCATCGTATGTTTTGTCCCTCTTTTTCTCCCGAAAATACCGGATCCGTTCCATCCATACAGCTACATGGACAGCACAGCTTCTTCCCGCTCCCTGAAATACGTCACGCTGTCAAAGACAAGTTTGTCCAGAATCGCCGGATCCGTCTTCGAATGCTGCATCGGATACGGATCTCCTCCCGGTCCTAAGGGTTCCGGAGTGACAAAGCAGCTGTCATCGTTATTGTAATCCAGAAGATACAGTGCCATGATGATGATATCCAGATCAAGGGAACCCTCACCCAACGCACAACGGTTCGTATCTGCCATATGAAGATTTGTCAACTGTTTTCCCGCTTTTAACAATGCTTCTCCAATGTGGCTCTCTTCTACCAGCATATGGTACACATCTCCATTAATGTGCTGTACACCGGGATGATTGAGTCTTGCAATATAATCTTGCGCATCTGCCACACTATGTACCAGTGATGTCTCTGCTGAACGGATCGGCTCGATGGCTGCCCGGATTCCATAGTCTACAAATACATCTGCTACTCTGGAAAGGCTGTCAATACTTCTTTCCAGCTCGCTGTTATCGTATTTTTGACTGCGCCCCACTGCCGCCGGACATACCAGCATATATTTTCCTCCCACTTCTGCCGTAAAAGCAGCTTCCCGTTTGATATAGTCGATGGCTGCCTGCCGATGGATCGGCCGATTGGAGGACAGGTCATTATCTGCGGAAAACATACCGCACACGCCTCCAACTTGAATCCCATATGCTTCCATGGTTTTGCGGACCTCTGACGGCCGATATCCCAGATCCGCCCCATAGTGGTTTCCGTGCAGCTCAATATAAGAAATACCGGCACGGTTCAACCTGTCACAGGATACCTCAAAGTCCTCCAGGCCAAATCCCCAATTGCTCCATGAAAATTTCAACCTGCTTTTCAGTTTCTCCGGATGCTCTTTTTTATACTGCAGAAACTGTTCCCGTATTCTATCGTTTTTTATTTCAAAATTCTGTTTCATACTCAATACATTCTCCTTTTCTCGTTTCTGACGATTACGTCTGTCTAAAGTTTGTTCTTAGTCTTTCGTTTCCAAAATGACAGGGAGTATGATCTCCGCTATCGTAGCGATATTGGGCTCACTGTCAAATACCAGCTGGGCCTCTTCGCCAAAATAAAGCCTTAAACGTTCTCTGATATTCTTCACACCGATATTGCTGAAACGAGTTCCCTTTTTTTCATCGCTGTTGAGCTGCTTCGTACGCTCGTGATCCATGCCCGCACCATTGTCGATGACCTTAATGTGAAGCCGGTCATCGTAAATCCGTGCCGAAATGTGGATCCGGTAATTGACTCGTTCTCCGGCGAACCCGTGTACAATAGAGTTTTCCACAAGGGGCTGGAGGATAAAGCGCAGTACCCTGCAGTTGGCAGCTTCCTCATCAATGGATGTGGTGAATTCAAAAATATCACTGTAACGGTATTTCTGAATGACAATATAATTATTTACGCTGTCCAGTTCATCCTGCAGGATCGTATTTCCCTCTTTTTTTCCCAGATTATACTTCAATAAATTGATCAGGGCAGTACACATCTCACCAATATTGTCCACTCCCTGCATCACGGACAGCCACTTGATCGAATCCAGTGTGTTATATAGAAAATGAGGATTGATCTGTGCTTCCAAAATCTGGTACTCCAATTCCGCCTTCCGCTCCTGATTGATTTTTTCCTGTGCGAAGAGAAGATTGATCTGCCTGAGCATATGATTAAACGTATCGCCCAGCTCACCGAACTCGTCCTTGCGCGGAAGGTCCACATGGGCATCAAAATCACCTTGCTCAACCTTATGGCACACCTGCATAAGCTTTCGTATCGGTCTGGTGATCATATGCATCATCATCATGGCATAGCACAAAGAAATACTTACCACAATAACAAGCACTACGATCATGGCCGACATCATATCATGGAACAACTGTGTTGCCATATCCTTGTTGACAAAACGGATAATGCTCCAGTCCGCAATGGGTATTTTCTCAGAAACAATGATCACATCTGTCTTATACAATTTTCCTTCGATCTGCGTACCTTTTTCTACTACCTCCGGATACTTTTTCAAAACTTCTGTGTAGTCTGCCTGCAGCGGATACTGAAACAGGATGTTCCCGTCCTGATTCACAATGACTGCCCTGTCATCAATACGGATGGATGAGGATGTGAATAATTTGTGGAGACTCTCATAAGAAATATCCAGTACGGCAATACCAAATACTTCCTTCGTTTCACTGTCAAAGATCGGTTTGATATAGGAAGTACTGCTCAGGTAATTGTCCTCTTCACTAGAATGGAAATCGGTCCATATACCTTTTCTGCCCGGTTCATTCTGGTACCGTCCCAGATAATTCTGGAAATACTCCAACCATTTGATATCTGAAAAGATATGGTTTGTGGATATGCAAAACCCGTTTGTCCCAAGAATATGGACATTGTTGATACTATAATTGATAGAAGCCATCACATCCATATAATTTTCGATCTCATCTTTCGTCTCTTGTGAAATCTCCTTTTCGTCGATTTTATGTATGGCTTCCTGTAGTGCAGGCAGTTTGATCAGTTCATAGATACACTCATCAATCATGGTCATCTGCACCGTAAACTGCTCTTTTGTATTGTTTGTGATCTCCAGATGATATTTGATCTCACCGTTTTCCATTTCATCACGGAAAAAACCCATTGTCACAATCCCGATGATCACAACGATCAGCAGTGACAGACTGAAAACACCTACAAAAAGCTGTATGGAAATGGGAAATCCTTTTTTTCTCTTCATTCAGCCTCCCCCTGTTCTATTACAGAAAACCGTTCCCGGTATTCTTTGCACTGCATTTTCGTCTGTTCTTTAAATACTTTGCTGAAATAGTAAGGACTGTAAAATCCGATACTGTCTGCTATTTCGTATATTTTCATATTGGTTGTAGTCAGGAGCTGCTTGGCTTTCTCTATTCTGTAATGATTTAAGTACGCAACAAAATTAATGCCTGTCTCCTGTTTAAACAACATAGAAAGATAGTTTTTGCTTATGGATACATAGTCCGCAACATCCTGAAGGGTAATGTTTTTTTCATAATTTTCTTCAATGAACGAAATACTTTTTCTGATACTGATGCTGTACTCTGATCCATTCTCACTGTTTCTCTGTATCAACATTTCAAAGGCATCGCAAAGATATTTTTCCGCCTCATCCACAGAAGTCAGCGCATCCCAGTTGTCATAGTCAAACCGCTTTGCCAAAATATGGCTGGTTTCCTCGTCCAGCTTTTCCAGATACGTTTTTGCACTGGAAAGGAAATCAAAAAAAGCATGTTTCACATTGGAATAATTCATCTGGCTGCGCAGAACCTGGAAAATGTCATGTACATAAGCACAGATTTCTTCAAAACTGCCCGTTGAAAGCATTTGTGATAGTTTCGTACCACTTACGTGTACCCTTTCCATCTTTTTTAAGTAGACCTGAAATCCGCTGTCGAATACCATAAACGGCTCCGTACCGAAAAAGCACCTTCGTCTGGCCTCCTCAGCCTGATTCAGCAATCTCGGGATGTCCGAAGCTCCTCTTTTCTCGCTGATTCCGCCTCGTATCACTGTATCAAAATAATATTTAATCTTTCTGGCAATCATCTGGCTTTTATCAATGATTCTGGTATAAATGTCTTCGTCCTTCCCACATGGAAAGATAATGGTCATATAATAGTGGAGCTGAAAAAGATTCTCGCAATACGTTAATCCTGGATACTCCGACTCCACAAGAGAGATCATGGTTTTGGACAGCATATTAATGCTCTGCTCCGTCATGGTACTAATATTGCAGTAGTACTTCACCACCATATAATCTTCTTCCGGAAACATGCCTTCCTCCGGAATTTCAAGCCGCTCCGGTGCAATGGATCGGTTGATCTGCCCTTTTGAAAGGTTACGGCTTAAGTATTTCATACGTTCCCACTCAACATTGTGGCTGCGATTGGCTTTTTCCTCATGTCCCTGACAAACAGATTCCAGTGCTTCCAGCAAGACTTCTGCATTGATCTCCGATTTTAGCAGATACTGTGAGACCCCGAGCTGCATCGCTTGTTTTGCATACTGAAAGCTCTCATAATTTGTCAGAATAATAAAAGACACATGTTCTGTGATCTTTCTGGCATGGGCAATAAATTCAAGCCCGTCCATGGATGGCATTTTTATATCAACAAGTATAATATCCGGCTTCAGTGTGTCCACCATCTTCAGCGCTTCCTGCCCGTTTGATGCTTCTCCCACTACCTGATACCCATGCTTTTTCCAATCAATCGTTGTTTTCAGCCCCAGCCGTACCAGAAACTCATCATCGACGATCAAAATACGATACATACCACCACTCCCACTTACATTACTTTCCAATACAAAGCCACGCTGAGACAAATATGCCTCAGCGTTCTCTGCTTTTAAACAAAAACCATAAAATTAGAAGGTCAAAGCAACTTTAAAGTCGCCATGTTTACCAGTTGCATATTCAAATCCTTTTTCCCACTCTTCAATCGGGAACATGCTGGAAACTACGCCATTCGTCTTCAAATTTCCATTTGTGATATTCTCAATTACAAACGGATATGCGTACGGGCTTAAATGAGATCCCAGAACATCAAGCTCTTTGCGGTCACCGATGATGGACCAGTCCATGGTAGTCGGCGCACCAAATACAGAAAACTCTACAAAGCGTCCCAGCTTGCGGATCATGCTCATACCCTGGATAACACTGGACGGATGGCCTGTTGCCTCGATATAAACATCGCATCCATAACCGTCAGTAATCTCGTTAATGGCAGCAACTACATCCATTTTGCCCGGATTCCAAACCAGATCTGCTCCAAATTCTTTTGCCTTTTCCAGACGGGCATCCATCATATCAAGGGCTATCAGTTTTCTCGGGTTTTTCATTCTTGCATATGTAATCATTCCAAGTCCCAGAGTACCTGCACCGGAAATTACTACGATATCTTCATTTGTAATACTTCCGCGGTCCACTGCATGTTTGGAGCAGCCGTAAGGCTCAATGAGAAGTGCTTTTTCTACAGACATTTCATCCGGGACGCGGCTGATGACTGCTGTCTTCGGGAACCGTACATATTCTGAATGAACAGAGCTACGACCACTTCCGGAAGTACGGCAATCGTAGATGCAACTGCAACCTGTCCGTAATGTACCGTATCGGATGCGATATACCGAAGCGCTGTGATTGTAATAGTCTGGATCTTAAATCCACTCAAGATCAGCGGGAATGTAAAGCTGTTCCATGCAAAAATAAATGCCAGAAGAGCAGATGATACAAGACACGGTTTGATCAGCGGAATCAATGTTTTGAAAAATATTTCATACCACGCATAACCATCCAGCTGTGCAGCCTGCTCCACCTCCACACTGATATCCTCAAAGTAGCCGCGCACTACCCAGATAACAAGCGGCATTGTGATCAGCTGGTATACCCAGATCAACCCAAAATACGTATCATACAGACCGATCTTCTGGAAGATCAGGAATACCGGGAGAATGACAAGGATTTCCGGTGCAAACTTAAAAGAAAGGATCTGGAACGCCACGTCCTCTTTCTTTTTAAAATTGTAGCGTGCAAGGGCATAGGCACAAGGCACACCGGCAATGATTGTTACGAGTACCGCACCGCCTGCCACCACCAGATTCTGGAAGAACGCTTTAAAGTAGTCTGTTCCTACCAGAACTGCTTTGTAGTTTTCTAATGTGGGTGTAAAAGCAAATACTGTATTGTACATTTGTGCATCTGATTTAAAGGAACACAGAACCATCCAGACCAACGGAAACAATGCAAACATTGCGAACAGTGTCAGTCCGAGATTTCTCAGGATCGGTTCTGCGATGCCCCATGCACCTCTTTTTTTACCTTCTATCATTGAAACAACCTCCTTACTGTCCTGCCGCCTGTTTTGCCAGCTGCCGTTGTCGTTTTACAAGGAATTTCGCCGACTTATTTACAATGAACCATAATACCAGCAGATACGGAAGCGCCGTTGCAAGTTTCTGATATGTGAAACCTGTAATATAAGCCGTCAGTGAAATATTCATCAGCGTATCGCCCGGTCCTCCTTTTGACAACGCATAGATAATACCGAATTCCTGCAGTGCCGCCATAAGTCGGAACAAAAGAGCGATGTACATAAACGGTTTCAGCATGGGGAAGGTCAGGGTCTTGAATGTGAACCATCCACTGGCACCGTCTACTGCCGCTGCTTCAAAGGGTGACTTCGGCAATGACTGGATACCTGCCAGCACAAGCAGCAACACGAACGGTGTATTTACCCATGCATCAATGACAAGCGCAGTAAACAATGCCGTTTGGTGTGATGCCGCCCAGGGGAAATTGTATACCCCAAAAATATTCAGTACCTTTTCCAGAACACCTACTGTGTTTGAAGTCATAAGCTGCCAGATCAGAACTGCGATCGCAGGAGCAACCATCAATGGGAAAGTAAACAATACTTTCAAAATCCTGCTGTATCTCGTATCCTTTTTCAAGAGAAGCGCAACACCGGTACCCAGAAGCATTTCAACTGCAGTTGCGCCAAGCCCGTATTTTAAAGTCACAACTAATGCATGCCAGAAGTCGTCACTTGTAAACATCTTGATCCAGTTTTTCAGACCGACAAATTTGAACTTTGGCATACGGAATGAATAACTCGTAAATGACAAAACGATAGCCGTAATAAACGGGATCATAATTCCGATCAAAATTATCAGTCCGGGAGCAATAATGTAGTAAGGCCGCCTACGGATATGGGCAGGAATCTCATTGTAATCGACCTCTGCATTTTTCTTTTTATTTCCAAACATTTTAGTTCCCTCCATCTGTTCTGTATCCGAAAGATTTTCCGGATTTAAAAACCGCATCTGGCGAAACCACCAGATGCGGAGTTATCATACATTAAGCAATCTGTACTTCACCAAATCCTGATTCAAGGTAATTATTCAGTACATTGACAAGTCCGGTCATCTAATCAATACAAGGAAAGGTCGATATCTGAAACTGCTTCGTCCATTGTTTCTTTCAATGTATCAAGGCCTTCCTGAACGGAATCATATTCACCTGCTACGATATCCTGCAGTGTTGCTGCCCATTCTGTTGTTGTCTCAAAGAAATACGGCTGCGGTGTGAAAAGGATCGTTGTATTGTCGATCGTTGCGTTGAATGCATCGATGTATCCCGGCTGGCAAGCCATCAGTTCTTCGAATTCCGGAGATTCCCATACAGATGTACGGCACGGGTCAAGAACGTTTGCTTCTGTTGTTGCAAATTTTGCATAATCTTTGCTTGTGAAGTACATGATGTAGTACCATGCAGCACCTTTATTCTTGGATGCAGAGTTCATAGCGATAGACCATGTCCAGTAGTTGGATGTCTGCGGACAATCAGCTGTAACTTTCGGCATCGGAGCAAATGCAATGTTGCCTGCTTCTTCAGAAGCGCCTTCCCAGTTCTGGTGTACCGGGTTATTGTCAGCGTCGATACAGATTGCAGCATTACCTGTTCCAAGGTCTACACCACAGTCATACCATGTGTATTTTGACCAAGAAGGTGTTCCGCCGCGTTTTACAAGATCTACAAAGAACTCTGTCATAGCAACTGCTTCTTCGGAGTTAACCTGAGATACCAGCTGATCGTCTTCTACTACAAAGTCCTTTGCACCAAACTGTGCAAACCAGCTCATGTATGCCGGATGGATGGTTCCCCAGTCACGTGCACCACGAACTGCAACGCCATAGGAGTTTTCTCCGTTCCATCCCTGAAGTTTTTCACTTACTTCAAGAAGTTCGTCGATCGTCTTCGGTACTTCAACTCCAACCTGCTCAAATGCTCTTGTATTATAAGCCATTACGTATACTTCAAATGCAAGCGGAAGTCCTAACTGTGCGCCGCTTCCTACCGGTTCACCCGGAACGCCTGACCATTTCAGTGCGTCAACTGCACTCTGTACAAAATCATCGTAATCGTAATCCGGCATCAGCATGGACGGATCATTGAGATAGGTGCTCAAATCTTCCACGTAACCAGCTGCTGAGTAATCCCAGAGCTGATAAGCACCTGACATAAAGAGATCCGGGCTGCCTGATCCACTTGCCAGAGATGTGGATACTTTATCAAAGTAGCTGCTCTCCGGTGTGATGGAATACTCAACATGGATACCTGTCAGTTCCTCAAACTCTTCCAGTTTCTTTACCATTGCTTCTGATGCAGTATGCTGAACCATCTGGATCTCAATTGTGGTTCCCTCATACGCTCTCCAGTCAAATTCTTCTTCTGCCTGTGCTACCATTGCTGCAGACATTGATCCCACGAGCATTGCAGCTGTAACAGATGCAGAAATCATACGTTTCATCCATTTCTTTTTCATTCTCTAACCCTCCTGTTAATTTTAATAAATTTAATGCTTAATGTATTTATTTTATATACATAATACATAATCATTTATATGTTTAAAATGGTTAAAACATTTCTTTTTGATAATTTTTTACGATTTATTTTTCTATTTTTATAAATTTTGTATGATTCTTACGATTATTAAAAGAAAATTACAAATACCTATAATAAAAAATGCGGCTTGGACCAAAAATGGCTCAAAACCGCAAAATTTTCATATAGCCTTCGCACTCTACACAAGGTCACAGTCATCCTATTATGTAATCGAGAATAGCATTCAACTCCCTTGGGGAATGGGCCTTGTAACAAACTGTACTGTCACCTGTCTGGCGGATCAGCGGATGCATCAGCGCCTTGCGCACAGCCTGATGGCTGGTTAAGCTTACCTCAAGTTCCAGTTCCGGATCTACCCTCCGCACAGCCACTTCTTTCCTAAGTGCCTTTGCAACCTCTTCCCGAATCATACTGCAGGCATCTTCCGGATGCAGGTTAAAAGTAGAATTGCCCCTGCACTCTTTTACTGCCACTGTCCCAATACCGGGAACTTCTTCCTCTGCCAGTGTGCAGATTGATGCATCACCACTGATGAAAACAGAGGGAACTCCCTGTTCCGCCGCATAAAGAGAATTCATCGTAAACTCTGAAGCAAGTTTTCCGTTGATCTTTACAGATCGGATCACCTTATAATTCATGGTATGGGCCAGTGGACTGCCATTGCTGCCGCCCGGCGCATGGTATCCGATGTAGATCGCTCCGGCATAGCTGCCATCTATTCCTGCCATCATAGAACCGGGATGGCAAGCCCATCCCCGCATCAGCTTCACGCCTCGGGGGAGCAGCTCATGTCGTAAGTTTCTGGCC
>JALEOU010000019.1 GCA_022766945.1 Fusicatenibacter sp.
CTGTTACTAATCGGTCGAGGGCTTGACCTGGCTGAAAGAAATTTCAGAAAAAGGTTGTGTTCGGGAAGAAGATATGGTAAGATAATAGATGTTAAGTGTATGCGGTTTTGAAGGTATATCGAAAAAAGAATATCTTCAAAAGAAATGTTCCTCGATAGCTCAATGGTAGAGCATTCGGCTGTTAACCGAAGGGTTGTTGGTTCGAGCCCAACTCGGGGAGGTAAACCCTGTAAATGATAGCATTTACAGGGTTTTTTAGTATGTCGTGCATATGAGAAAAAAGGTCGGGTGAACTTTTTTGAGTGTCAGCAGAGAAGACAATATGTGGAACAATGGATGGATACGGTGGATATAGGAGGAACAAAATATGGCAATCGATAAAGTCAAAGCATATTTCAGAAATTACGGCATGGAAGATCGGATCAGGGAATTGGAGGAGTCAAGCGCAACCGTAGAGCTTGCCGCACAGGCACTTCATTGTGAGCCCGGGAGGATTGCGAAAACACTTTCGTTCATGGTACAGGGCTCCCCGATTTTGATTGTTGCCGCGGGAGATGAAAGGGTTGATAATGCGAAATATAAAGCGCGGTTTGGGAAAAAGGCAAAAATGCTGACATCTGAGGAAGCGGAATATCTTGTGGGTCATGCTGTGGGAGGAGTTTGCCCATTTGCGGTCAATCCCGGTGTGACGGTGTATCTGGATGAGTCCTTAAAAAGATTCGGGACGGTGTTTCCGGCCTGCGGAAGCAGCAACAGTGCGATTGAACTTACGATAGCGGAACTGGAGGAGTACGCACATCCGACCGCCTGGGTGGACGTTTGCAAAGGAGTAAAATGAAACTTGTTTTTGCCGCACAGATAGGATAGAATAAAGTTACAAAAATTGTTTTCGGGGAGCGCCATATGACTCCAGAGGTCTTATGGCGCTCCTTCGGGTAAGGAGGAAAATGTGGCAATTAAGGTAAGTGAAAACGGACGGTTATTCACACTTCAGACGAAAGACAGCAGTTATCAGATGTTTGCAGATTCGAGAAATGTGCTGCTGCACTTGTATTATGGGAAGAAAATCGGAGAAGAAAATCTTTCCGATCTGATCTTTTGCACAGATATGGGATTCTCCGGCAATCCGGAGGAGGCCGGTTCAGACAGGTCCTATTCTCTTGATACACTGCCTCAGGAGGTGCCTTCTTCCGGTGTCGGTGATTACAGGGATGATATGGTGCGAATCCGCCATGCGGATGGCAGCTGTGCGGCAGACTTCCGGTTTGTCTCCGCAGAAGTGCAGGATGGATCTTATCGTGTTCCGGGTATGCCTGCGCTCTATGACACGCAAGACGAAAAGGGCGAAACTCTTGTGATTACGATGAAGGAGAAAGCTTCCGATGTGATGTTGAAGCTTTTCTATGGTGTCTTCGAGAATCAGAATGTGATTACACGTGCAGCTCGTCTGGAAAATCACGGTTCCTCAGCCATCGCGCTGGAAAAGATGCTTTCGTTTAGCATGGATGTGCTGTTTGGCGATTACGAGATGGTGTACTTTGCAGGGCGTCATGCGATGGAGCGAACGATGGAACGCATTCCTGTACAGAGAGCGAAGGTAGAAATCGGCTCTATTCGTGGAACTTCCAGTCATCATTATAATCCGGCAGTGATTCTCTGCGAGGAGGGAGCAGGGGAAGAATACGGAGCCTGTATCGGAGCCTGCCTGGCATACAGCGGAAATTTCGTAGCAGCCGCACAGAAGGATCAGAAAAACCAGACCAGATTCCAGATGGGAATTCATCCCACACAGTTCTGCTTCCGGCTGGAAGAGGGAGAGGCATTTGACACACCGCAGGTGATCTTAAGCTATTCGGGCAGCGGCTTTGCAGTTCTTTCTCATCAGTATCATGAGATCATCCGGGAACACATGTGCAGAGGGGCTTATAAACATGCCAGAAGACCGATACTGATTAATAACTGGGAAGCAACGTATTTTGATTTCAATGAGGAAAAGATCCTCAAAATTGCAAAACAGGCCAGTGAACTTGGAATCGAGATGCTGGTGCTGGACGATGGATGGTTTGGCAAGCGGGATGATGATAACAGCGGACTTGGAGACTGGTACGTCAATGAGAAAAAAATGAACGGAACGATGGCGCAGCTTTCTTCCAAAATTCACGCACTGGGAATGAAATTCGGGCTCTGGTTTGAACCGGAGATGATCTCAGAGGACAGTGATCTGTACCGCACACATCCGGAATGGGCGCTTCAGATTCCGGGACGTGTTCCAAACAGAGGACGTAATCAGCTCGTCCTGGATATGTCCAGAGAAGATGTACGGGAATATCTGTTGGAGCGTATGACTACGATTGTACGGGAAGCTTCCATTGATTATGTGAAATGGGATATGAACCGAAGCCTCAGCGATGGATTTAGCTGCCTGCTTTCACCGGAAAAGGGCGGAGAGGTATATCATCGCTTTGTTCTTGGGGTCTATGATCTGCTGGAGCGTTTTCTGGCTGCCTGCCCGAATCTTCTGCTGGAAGGATGCAGCGGAGGAGGCGGACGTTTTGACGCAGGTATGATGTATTATTCACCGCAGATATGGTGCAGTGATAACACCGATGCGATTAATCGTCTTTCCATTCAGTATGGAAGTTCTTTCTTCTATCCGATCAGTACTGTGGGCGCGCATGTATCCGTATGCCCGAATCATCAGACGGCACGTACAACGCCGTTTGAGACGCGAGGGAACGTAGCACTCTCAGGAAGCTTTGGCTACGAGATGGATCTGAATAAAATTCCTGATGAGGAAAAGGAAATGGTAAAGGTTCAGGTTGCTGCCATGAAGAATTACTATGATCTGACTCATGAAGGTTTGTATTACCGTCTGAGTGCACCAGGTAAGAAAGATTTTATGGCATGGGAGTTTGTAGCAAAAGACCAGTCCAGAGCGTTGATTACACTGGTAAAAACGGATGCGCAGGGCAATCCGCTGCCTGTACATACAAAAATCTGCGGTTTGAATCCCGGGAAACAGTATCAGTGTAAATTAAACGGCAGAGTTGCCTCCGGTGAAACATGGAATCATGCCGGATTTACGCTGCATCAGACATTAAGAGAATATGACAGCCTTCTGATCGAATTTGCAGAGGTCTGAAAAATACGGTCTCGTGTAATAAAATGGCTGTAAGAGAGGGCTTAGAGAGTAAGGAGGTATCCCTTTATGAAAGGTAAAATGCAGCTGTGCTTTTCCTTTATGGCAGCAGCTGCCCTCCTTTTGGGAGGATGCAGTGCTTTATTGACAGAAGAGAATCAGACAAAGAGTTCTGCGTCTGCTGCTAATATGCGGAAAGAAGTTACTGCTGCGAAAGAGAAGGAGAAGAGTGAAACGGAATTTACAACTTCATACCGCAATCTGTCGCTTACACTTCCACCGAACTGGTCTGTGTCAGAGGATAAGAAAAGTATCAGCAGGTTTGAAGCAGAGAGTGGAGATACGCTCGAGATTTCTTTTACAGAAGGCATGGCCAAAGTAACGGTACTTGAATTTCCCATGAGTCGGGAGGAAGCAAATGCTGCAGCCAGCGAGGCAGGCCATCTGGAGGACGACTGGCTGATTGCGGATTATTCTTCGGGTACTTATCGCAGTGAGGAAACGGTTGATTATTATCAGTATCTGCTGAAAAACAGAAATACTTCTTCCGCTATTTACAAAGCTGGTGTCAGGACAACCAGGCAGGCGTATCTGATCACGGCAAAACTGACGGATGCCGATGAAACGTGTATGGAAGAGCTTACCGGTATTTTGCGCAGCCTGCAGTTTCTGGATGAAGAGGAATTGACAGAAGCATTCCTGGCGGGGCTTGATGGGGAAAAGGAGAATTTGCAAGGAGAAGAGGAATCCGAAGAGGCCCCTGCGGGAACGCAGATGGCTCGCTGTTCTTCTCCCGTGAATGTGAGGACGGCACCGAATGTCAGCAACAGTCAGATTCTCGGGTACCTCGAAATCGGGGAAGAAGTCAGGGTTCTTGAGATCGTAAATAACTGGTATAAGATTGAATACCAGGGCGGGATCGGCTACGCCTATGGAGATTACCTGGAAGAAATAGAGTAAATGCAGATTACCAGGGAAGAGGGACAAAGCATCTGTTGGTCGATATGAAAGAATACAGTGTATGCAGGAAATTTCTTCCTGCATACAAACATAAAAAAACCAGAAATCAATGATTTCTGGTTTTATGAAGAGGCGTCGACCGGATTTGAACCGGAGGATACTGGTGTTGCAGACCATTGCCTTACCACTTGGCTACGACGCCATATGACTCCGACGGGAATCGAACCCGTGTTACCGCCGTGTAAGGGCGATGTCTTAACCGCTTGACCACGGAGTCGTAACGATGGGTTATAACTCAGCGACAAGATAGATCTTACCATAAAAAAATGGATTTGGCAAGTGTTTTTTGAAAAAAATTTTATTCGTTTTGCAGACGTCATTTTGCAGAAGACGGAAGTGAAAAATTTATTCCCGCTTTGGAAGGGGGCAAAGCAGATTTCAGTCTTACAGACGAAGGAAACTTGCAGGTTGCAACGGGAAAACAGGACAGGTATAATAAATAATAATTTTAATTTGTGGGAGGAAAATGAGTGATTAAGTGGAAAAAGGGGATCGCTGCAGTCGGAATCTGTTTATTTGCCTTGGAGATTCTGACCGGCTGCAACAAGACAACGCCGCAGAGTCTTGCCGGAGACA
>JALEOU010000097.1 GCA_022766945.1 Fusicatenibacter sp.
AGTACAGGAGAATTTCAAGCCCCGTATAGTTAAGTCAAAAGGAAGTATTCAACAGTATCCAGACTGGGATGAAGACGATTTTGACGATGAATAATGCGTTGTTTGGACATGACGAGAGTTAATTTTACAGGAAGTTAAGATACAATGGATGTGTTCTGCGATGTTCTTCAGTTCCGCGACCATGTGATGAGCTATTCCGAATGCGCAGACAGGTTAAAGAGTGACATTCGTCTGGCGAAAAAGCTGGGCTTCCGGAATGTCCGTACCCTTGCGACCACCCCTGCAGAAGTTATGATTGAGGCACTGCCGGTGGCGGAAGAGTGCGATATCAAAATCGGAAAAGAGATCCATGCACCGATTCCGATCAATGGACAGTATGTCAATGAGATTGTAGAGTACTGTCAGAAAACCGGAACAAAACATCTGGGGCTGGTTCCGGACTGGGGTATTTTTGCTTTCCGTCCTTCTGAGGTAACACTGGACTGGTATGTTCGCCAGGGAGCAAAACGGGAAAGCTGCGACCTGGTGACAGAGCTTTGCATGGATAATTATCTCGGGAAGAGCAATGAGCTCAACGACATTGATCTTTCTCTGTATTCTGCAGGGAATGTAGAGTCCATGTTCCACCGTTATCTGAAGCATGGAGATGCACCGGAAGATCTGATTCCGGCTTTCAATAAAATGCAGAAGATGATCCGCGAAAATGTACCCGGTTACACCGATATCGATTTTGAGGTCATGGGACAGGCTTTGCTTCTTTCCAGAACAAAAGCGGAAGATCTGAAGTCTATTATGCCTTATATCGTGAGCATTCACGGAAAACTCTATAATATGTCCGAGATTCCGGGTAAACCGGGTACTTACCAGGATATTTCAATGGATTATGAGAAGCCGATCCAGTTCTTAAAAGATAATGGATATGAAGGCTACATCAATTCCGAATATGAAGGGCAGAGAAGATTCCAGGACCGCGGAGTGGAGGATCTGATTAGTGAGGTAGACCAGGTAAGAAAGCACCAGGAAATGCTGAAGAGACTTCTCGGCGAATAAACAGAAGACGAAGAAAATGAAGGAGGAAAGAATCATGGGAAAACTGAGATTAGGAATCATTGGAACCGGTGGAATCTGCAATAACAAACACCTTCCATCACTCGCCAAAGTAGCAGACCTGGTAGAGGTTGTGGCACTCTGCGATCTGAACGAGGAGAAGGCAAGAGCAACCGCACAGCGCCATCATCTGGAGAATGCCGCGATTTACACGGACTATCGTGAGCTTCTGAAAGACGAGAGTATTGATATCGTGCATGTGTGTACGCCGAATGTAGCACACTGTCAGATTACTGTAGATGCATTTGAGGCAGGGAAACATGTATTGTGTGAGAAACCTATGGCGGCAACCACAGAAGACGCACAGAGAATGATGGATGCATGGAAGAAGTCCGGAAAGAAGTTTACCGTCGGATATCAGAACCGGTTCCGTTATGACGTTCAGGTTCTGAAGAAAGCCTGCGATGCAGGAGAGCTGGGTGATATTTATTACGGAGAAGCAAATGCAATCCGCAGAAAGGCAGTTCCGACCTGGGGCGTTTTCCCGGATAAATCACAGCAGGGCGGTGGTCCTCTGATTGACATCGGAACTCATGCACTGGATATCACTTTGTGGTGCATGAACAATTATGACGTGGACAGTGTCAGCGGCCAGGTATTCTACAAACTGGGCAATCTTCCGGAAGCAGCCCAGGGAAATACCTATGGTCCGTGGGACACAGATACCTTTGAAGTAGAAGATTCTGCAATGGGCTTCATTAAGATGAAAAACGGAGCGTTAATTAATCTGCGCGCATCCTGGGCTCTGAATTACATGGATGCAAGGGAAGCATCCACAACACTCTGCGGTACGCTGGAGGGAGCAGAAATCAAGCACGGAGGAAGCTATCCGAAATCGGAACTGTGGTTCAACCATGTACGTCACGGAAAGATGACGCATGAAACACTGTCCGGAGAGGCTCTGGTGGATTACTTTGAAGGCGTGAATGAACCTGCCGGTGTGGTAGAGGCAAGACAGTGGATCCATGCAATCCTGAATGATACGGATCCATGTGTGAAACCGGAAGAAGCGTTCCGCGTGACACAGATTCTGGATTCGATTTATAAGGCATCCGAGACAAATACAACCATTAAGTTCGAATAATAGAGGAGGGGGACGGGAGCATTTTCCGTCCCCCTGATAAAAATGGAGGAAGGGATATGAGCTTCAAATATGCGGTAATCGGGTATGGGTTTATCGGAAGACGTCATGTGAATACACTGAAAAGTTTTGAGGAGTCGGACTGTGTGGCTGTCTGTGATATCAACCCCCGCAGACTGGAAGAAGTGAAAGCACTGTATCCGGATATGGAAGTGTATACCAATGCAGACGAAATGTTTGCACATGCGGATCTGGATGGTGTCATTATTTCCGCAAACAACAATCAGCACAAAGAACTGGTGATTAAGGCTGCCCGTGCAGGAAAGCATATTATCTGTGAAAAACCGGCGGCAATGAGTGTAAGCGACTTTGATGAGATGATTGCTGAAGTGGAGAAAGCAGGAGTTATTTTCACTGTGCATCAGCAGAGAAGATTCGACAAGGATTTTCGCTGTGTCAAGGAATGCTATGACAAACGTCTGGTAGGAGATATTTATACGATCCAGAGTTCTCTGTACGGCTACAATGGCAATATGCATGACTGGCATGTGTACAGAGAAGAAGGCGGCGGCATGCTGTATGACTGGGGAGTTCATCTGATTGACCAGATCCTGTACATGGTGGAAGGCCGACTGGTTTCTGTATATGCGGATATTCGCAATGTGATCAACAAAGAAGTGGATGACTACTTTAAAATACTTCTTCGGTTTGAAAACGGAGTGACAGCGGAGATTGAGCTTGGCACGTATTTCCTTTCGGACCGCCCTGACTGGTTTGAACGTCACTGGTTTGTAGGAGGAAACAAAGGAAGCATGTACGCGGATAAATTTAATCCCGAAGGCAAGATTGTGCGCACTACGAGGCTGCTGGAAAATGTTGCAGGGGAGCAGGATAAATCTGCAGCTTCCTATGGTCCGACAAGATCCTTTGGTGTGCCGGAGCCTGGATTGATTGTTACGGATGAAATTCCGCATCCGGAATGCGAGCAGCTGGATTACTTCCGGAATTATTTTCAGGCAGTCAAAGGAGAAGCAGAATTTCTGGTAAAAATTCCGGAAGTACGCCGGGTGCTCCAGGTTATGGAAGCATGCAGGGAGTCAGCCCGTACCATGAGAAGCGTCGATTTCGAGTAACGGAGGTGAAAAATGGTTGTAGATGCCCATGTACATATTGCAACATCAGAGAAGGAAAATCAAAGAGCATCCGTGGAACAAGTGATTCGCAAAATGGATCAAAACGGGATTGACCTGGCGGTGTGCTTTCCCTTTGCGGCGGGACTGGAAAAACAGAAGAAAATGGCAGAGCTCATCCGGCCGCATAAGGAGCGCTTTTATCCGCTTGCCTTTATCAATCCAAATGATTGTGATGCCAGAGAACAGCTGCTGTACTGCCTGGATGAATTGGGCTTTCACGGTATGAAACTGCATCCCTGGTTTAGCAATTTCAGCCTTGCGAACATCGAACTTCTGCGTCCGCTGTTTGAGATTCTGGAGCAACGGCACCTGTATGCGGTTATTCACTGCACGTCTGAGGACTATCGTGTGCACCCGGTGATGTTTGAACGCCTTGGGAGAGAGTTCCCTCATGTGATACTGCAGATGGCGCATATGGGAGAAGTGATGGCAGGGGAATATGCGATTGATGTTGCTAAAAGAGTTCCCAATGTTTATCTGGATACCGCAATTACCTCCTTTATGGCAGTGGTGCATGTTTTGGAGCAGTGCCCGGACAAAGTCTTTATGGGCTGTGACTATCCGTTCTATCAGTTTGAGATGGAATTGCAGAAACAAAGGCTTGCAGCCAAAGACCTGCAGGACATGGAAGGCTATCGGAAAATCACCGGTGAAAATTTCAGAAAAGTTTTTCACCTTGAGGATAGCAAATACACCTGAAAGTATAGTATGATGATACCAGGGATTGCGTGAGCACATAGTGTGGAGCAATCTGTGTGTATCATCGTCGATTTTGGGAGTGCAGAGCACGGAAGAAGCAGGAAAAACGGAGGCAGCGGGATGGAAAGAAATTACATGAATGCGGATTCTCTGGTGGAACTTGAGTTTTTGTCGGAGAAAAAAATGGGGATCCATTATCATGAAAATATAGAATTGCTTTTCCTGCTGGGCGGCAGTATGTCTGTTACAGTGGAGGAAGATCAGTTTGAGCTTGATTCCGGCGATATCATTGTGATTAATGCGAATCGGAATCACAGCTACGAGGGGGATGCGAATCTGTTTGTCGGGCGGTTTTTGCTATCTTACTCGAAAATCAGTGAGATGCTGGGAAGTAGTGCCATTTTATTCTGGTGCAATTCTGCGCTGGACCATAATAAAGCGTACGATGAACTCAAAGCGGTCATTTCCAGGATTTTCAATCAGTATCTGAAGGAAGATCAGGGACAGGAAAGCGGGAAGATCTATCTGAACAGTCTCTATTATCAGATGCTGGCAATCCTGGCGGGAAATTTTCTTCTCACGGAGCAGGATGTGCGCTATGAACGCAAAAGGGGGAAGAAGACGACCGGGTGAGGGAGATTTTTGATTATATCCGCCTGAATTATCGGCGAAATATCAGCCTTACGGATATTGCTGACCAGCTTTACCTGTCTCCGACCTATATTTCCAAATACATTAAGAGAAAATGCAACAGCAGTTTTGTGGAAGTGGTGAATTCTGTCAGGTTTTCCCATGCGATGGAGGATTTGCTGTATACAGATGCTTCGATTATGAAGATTGCCATGGATAACGGGTTTGCCAGCGTGGCAGCTTACAATAAACTGTTCAAAAGTACTTATGGCACAACGCCGTCTGATTTCCGCAGAAGTATGAAAAGCAGTAAGAACGAAGAGCGCCCGGAAAAGAAGGAACTGAAGCGTCAGATTCAGAAAAAGGTAGAAGCCTATCTTGTGAAAAATCCGGTGGAAGAGCAGGAAGAACGCTGTATCAGAGAGTTGGATGCGGCGATAGATGCGCAGCAGATGACAGGGATCTGGACAAACAGCTGCGGACGTATGATTAATGCGGGCACTGCGATTGATTTAACGAAGACTGCGTTTCACGAGCAGATTCTTGCGGCAAGAGACCGTCTGGGGATTGAGTATGTACGGTTCTGGGATATTTATGATCCGGACATGTTTATTGATATCCATGCGCCAAGGGAGCAGCGCCATTTCGGACGGCTGGATGCGGTGATGGATTTTCTGATCAAAAATAATATGAAACCCTATGTGGAGCTGGGTTTTAAACCAATCCGGCTGCTCAAGACAACGCAGGATGCGTTAAAAGGAGTACCCAGAAATCAGGAATTTTATTCAGAGAGCGAGCGCTGGGAATTTTATAACAGTTTGATTCTCCATTTTGTCAGGCGTTACGGATCTGAGGAAGTAAAGACATGGTATTTTGAATACTGGGAAAAAGAGGAGACCAGGTTTCAGAATTTGTCCTATCGTTTTACACCCCTTTCCAGAGAACAGCATGAAAAGTACTTTCAGCAGTTTGATACGATTGCAAATGCGCTTCGCAGCTGTATTCCTGAAGTGAAAATCGGAGGAGGCGGATTTCCTCTTCAGCATTACGGGGAAGAGAAATTTACAGAGATATTGAGAAGATGGAAAACACACCGGGAAATGCCGGACTTTATTTCTCTGAGCTGTTATCCCTATCAGCTGGAAAAGGAAGGAAATGTTTATTACGAAAAAAGATCCACGGATGTGGAATTTGTGAAACACAATCTTGAAATTGCCAGGCGATCCATGGAACGCGCCCAGTTCCCCGGGGTAAATCTTCATGTCTCGGAGTACGGTATGACCCTCTCTAATCGGAATGCGCTCAATGACAGCTGCGTCAAGGGAGCATTTCTCGTAAACAACGCCATTTCCTGTCTCGGCAAGTCGGAACTTCTGGGACACTGGCTGTTTACGGACACCTACGCAGATTTCAGCGACTCACAGAATCTTTTGTTCGGAGGAGCCGGCTTGCTGACAAAAAACGGGATACCAAAGCCTGGTTTTTATGCATTGGAATTTCTGAAAAACCTGTATCCCGGGATTGCTGCGGAAGAACCGCATTATCTGATAACGGAGAATGACCGGGGATCCTTCCGGATCGTCTGCCATAATTTTAAAGAACCGAATTTTAACTATTTTATGTCGAAGGAAAATGAGATTCAGATCCAGGACATTCCACACATGCTGGAAAACCGCGAGTATCTGACGATTCATCTGCACATCAGCAATATGAAAAATGGTACTTACGTGATCAAGCAGAAGAGAATTAACCAGCATAACGGGAGTATTCAGGATGAGTGGAGCCAGCTGAATATGGAGCCCGAACTGACAATGGAGGAACAGGAGTATCTGAAAAAGATCAATGCAGCCAAACTGTCGATTCAGGAGATGGAGGTGCGGGAAGAATGTCTGGAATTTGACATCTTACTGGAGCCAAATGAAATACAGCATCTTCACATTTTCCGTAAATAAGGTGTGAACCTCGGAGAAACCGAAGTCAGACTCATTTGCGGACAACTCATTATATAAAAATCATAAAAGGAGCAGGAATATGAAGTTAGGATTTGTAAGTGCAATTTTGGATACCTATACTTTCGAGGAAATGATGGATTTTGCCTCTGCAAACGGATTCGAATGTGCAGAGGTAGCGTGCTGGCCGCAAGGCAAGGCAGAGCGAAGATATGCGGGAGTTTCCCATATTGATGCTGAGAGGGTTTTGGAAGATGATGCCTATGCGCATCATATCCTGGATTATAGCACAGAAAAACAGGTAAAAATTTCTTCTCTCGCCTATTATCCGAACACCATGGATGCTGATATCGGAAAGAGGAATGCGGCAGTAGAACATCTGAAGAATCTGATTCGTGCCAGTCATAAGCTGGGAGTCAATATGGTTACAACCTTTATCGGCAGGGATCAGACGAAAACCGTGGAAGAAAACCTGGAGCTGGTAAAAGAAATCTGGCCGCCGATACTCCGCGTCGCTGAGGAGGAAGGCGTCAGAGTGGCAATCGAAAACTGTCCGATGCTGTTTGGACCGGATCAATGACCGGGCGGACAGAATCTGATGACCACCCCTGCAATCTGGAAAAAAGTATTTGAGATTCTGCCAAGTGATCTTCTCGGAATCAACTATGACCCCTCGCACTTTGTATGGCAGATGATTGACTACATTTCGCCGATCTATGAATTCCGCAGCAAAATTTTCCATGTACATTACAAAGATATCAAAGTATATCCGGATAAACTCAATCAGGTGGGCATCATGGCATATCCATTGGATTTCATGTCACCGAAACTTCCCGGACTTGGTGATGTGAATTGGGGGAAATATGTCAGTGCACTGACAGATATCGGATATGACGGTGATACCTGCATTGAAGTAGAAGACAAAGCGTTTGAAGGCACGAAAGAAAAAGTGGAAAACGCACTGCTTTTAAGTCAGAGATATCTGAGACAGTATGTGATCTGATGATGAAACGGGATAACGTAACATCGATGATGAAAAGGGTGACAATATATCTGTGCGGAGTGCTGCTGGTTTCGCTTGGAATCGTCCTGTGCAAGAAATGCAGTCTCGGGATTTCTCCGGTCAGCTGCATTCCGTACGTGCTGGAGGATTGTCTCCCGTTTAGCTTTGGTACGCTGACGATTTTCTTCCATCTGGTGAATATTGTGCTGCAAATGATTCTGCTTCGCAGATTTCTGAATGCCCGGCTTTTGCTTCAGGTACCGCTGGCTCTCTTGTTTGGCCGGGTGATTGATGGGTTTCAGAGAATTGTTGTATTCAACAATACGCTGGCACTGAATCAGTGGATTGCGCTGGCACTCAGTATCTTTTTTACTGCGCTTGGTATGGTATGCATGATCAGCATGAATCTGATCCAAAATCCGCCGGATGGTCTGGTGAGAGTCATCAGTCAGAAAACCGGAAAGGAACTTGGGAAAATCAAAATCGGTTATGACATCCTCTGTGTCGCAGCGGCTGTCATCATTGGATTGCTCACATCCGGAAAGATCAGAGGAATGGGAGCAGCTACGATACTCTCTGCATTGCTTGTGGGCAGAACCGTTACCTGGATCAAACAAGCCATCGCACGAATAAAACAATAAAACAGACGCGTTCTTGCTGCAAAAAAATGCAGTGAGGGCGCGCTTTTTGTTTGATGAGCAGCGGGAAATGAGATATGATAGAAAAAGGAAGCAAAGAGGATCCACACAAAAAATGGGGGAAATGAGCATGTCAGTTCAGTTTGCGACGATAGGAACAAGTAAAATAACGGGGAAATTTCTGGAGGCAGCCGGAAAGTGCGAAGATTTTCGCTATTGTGCAGCGTATTCACGGGACAGAGAGCGGGCAAAAGCGTTCGCCAAAATGTACGGCGCAGTCAGGTACTATGCAGATCTGGAAGAACTTGCATCGGATCCGGATGTTGATGCGGTCTATATTGCAAGTCCGAATCATATGCATCATGATCAGACGATAAGACTGATGAAAGCCGGAAAACATATTCTCTGTGAAAAGTCCATTGCCTCCAATGCCCGGGAGGCAGCAGAAATGATGGAAACTGCAGAGCAACATAGGGTCGTACTGATGGAAGCGATGCGGCCGATTTACGATCCGGGTTTTGAAAAAATAGCAGAATGTCTGGCTAAAATCGGGAAGATCCGCAGGGTTACTTTTCGTTACTGTCAGTATTCCAGCCGATATGACAGTTTTCGGGAGGGAACACATCACAATATTTTTGACAGGAACTGCTCTGCAGGATCGCTGATGGATATCGGAGTCTACTGCGTAGAGCCGATGGTACAGCTTTTTGGTGTCCCGTCAGAGATCAAAGCATTTGCAGTGCTGCTGGAAGGCGGGATCGACGGGCTTGGTACAATTCTGGCAAAGTACGAAGATATGATAGCAGAACTGATTTATTCCAAGATTACTGACAGTAAAGAACCAAGCGAAATCCAGGGGGAGAAGGGAAGAATGCTGATCTGGAATATCACGAATCCCCGCAGAATTGTGATCCGGTACTATGACGGCATGGAAGAAGAATATGAAGTGCCAGGCGAAGAAAATAATATGCTTTATGAGATACAGAGGTTTCTTCTGGCAGTGCAGCAGAAAAAACAGATGGATGATTATCTGAAGATATCTCTGGAAAGTATGAAAATCATGGAAGAAGCACGAAGGCAAATCGGGGTTTCCTTTCCGGCAGATATGTGAAAGATCACAGAACTTTTCGATTGTGGGAAGGAGAAAAATTATGATATTTGAAGAAAAAGAAATTGTATTGAAAAATGGGAAAACAGCCGTTTTGAAAAGCCCTTGCCCGGAGGATGCAGAAAAAATGCTGCATTATGTCAAAGCAGCCTGTGGCGAGACGGAATTTCTTCTGCGCTATCCGGAAGAGTGGGATGACAATATAGAAAAAGAAGAAGCATGGATCAAAGGGCAGCTTGCGTCTTTGAATACATTAGGCATTACCTGTTTTGCAGACGGCGAAGTTGCCGGAAACTGTGAAATTTCCTTTCAGAGCGGAATGAAAATCTCCCATCGGGCGACTATCGCTATTGCGATTCGGAAAGAGTTCTGGAATCTTGGGATTGGTTCTGCAATGTTTGAGGAACTGATCGCTGCAGCGAAGGAACGGGGAACCGAAATCATGGAACTGGAGTTTGTAGAAGGAAATGATCGGGCAAAGCATCTGTACGAGAAGTACGGATTCCAGGTAGTGTCTGAGAAGCCGAATGCCTTTAAACTGAAAGACGGGACCTACCGGAAAGAGATTTCTATGCAGAAATATTTGTGATGTGAGCCAAGGGACAAGTCAGCAAAGAGGTTGAATGTTTTTAATGTCCTCTGGAGCGAAGCAATGAGCCAGACGGTAATTTTTCTGCCAGCAGGATAATGGGTAAATGGGGTACCGGATCATGTCTACGCGGCGGAGTACATGCCTAACAGTAAAAATTCTTTAACTGTTTTTGTTTGACAGTGTTTCAGAGGCAGCGGAATTATGCAGACTTTGTCTGTACAATCTGAAAAAAGAGGAGGTATACCGTGAGTAATAATGAATTGGAAAATTTGGATGACTTATTTAGAAAGTCAAAAGAAATAGTTCAAGCTGCTGGAGAAATAACAGGGACGGTTGCGAACCTAACAATGGTAATCTCAAATTTTAAAATTGGATGGAGAAACTGTACTTAATAAAAATAAAGGAAGGTGACTTTCATGGATCATTTTGAATTAGTATCAGAATACAAGCCTACTGGCGACCAGCCCCAGGCAATTGCCAGGCTGGTGGAGGGATTTCAAGAAGGGAATCAGTGTGAGACCCTGCTTGGTGTTACCGGTTCCGGCAAGACATTTACCATGGCGAATGTGATTCAGGCTTTGAACAAACCGACCCTAATCATTGCTCATAATAAGACCCTTGCAGCCCAGCTTTACTCCGAATTCAAA
>JALEOU010000033.1 GCA_022766945.1 Fusicatenibacter sp.
CTATATCTATAATCAAATCACATTTAGGAGGAAAAGTAACAATGGCAAAATGGGTTTACTTATTCAATGAAGGTAATGCCAACATGAGAAACCTTCTTGGTGGTAAAGGTGCCAATCTGGCAGAGATGACAAATCTCGGAATGCCGATCCCTCAGGGCTTTACTGTTACAACAGAAGCCTGCACCAACTACTATGACAATGGCAAGAAGATTTCCGAAGAGATTCAGGGACAGATCTTCGAGGCAATGGCATGGCTGGAGAACGAGAACGGTAGAAAGTTCGGAGATACGGAGAACCCGCTTCTTGTTTCTGTTCGTTCCGGTGCAAGAGCATCTATGCCTGGTATGATGGACACCATCCTGAACCTGGGTCTGAACGATGTATCTGTAGAAGGCTTTGCAAAGAAGACCGGAAATCCGAGATTTGCGTATGACTCCTACAGAAGATTTATCCAGATGTTCTCTGATGTCGTAATGGAAGTTCCGAAGTCTTTCTTCGAGAAGATTATCGATGAAGTAAAAGAGGCTAAGGGCGTAAAATTCGATACTGAGCTGGATGTAGATGACCTGAAAGAACTGGTTAAGAGATTCAAAGCTGTTTATACCGAGGCTATGGACGGTGCTGAGTTCCCGCAGGATCCGAAGGAACAGCTGATGGAGGCTGTAAAAGCTGTATTCCGTTCCTGGGATAACCCGCGTGCAATCGTATATCGTCGTATGAATGATATCCCGGGAGATTGGGGAACTGCTGTAAACGTACAGACCATGGTATTCGGTAACATGGGTGATACTTCAGGTACAGGCGTTGCATTTACACGTAACCCGTCCACCGGTGAGAAGGGTATTTTTGGTGAGTACCTGATCAATGCACAGGGCGAGGACGTAGTTGCAGGTGTTCGTACACCTCAGCCGATCTCCAAACTGGCAGAGGATCTGCCGCACTGCTACAAACAGTTCATGGCTCTGGCCATGAAGCTGGAAAATCATTATCGTGATATGCAGGATATGGAGTTCACCATTCAGGAAGGCAAGCTGTATTTCCTGCAGACACGTAACGGAAAGAGAACAGCTCCGGCTGCTATTCAGATTGCCTGCGATCTGGTAGATGAGGGAATGATCACACCGGAAGAGGCTGTTTGCCGTATCGAAGCGAAATCTCTGGATCAGCTGCTGCATCCGACCTTTAACGCAGAGGCTCTGAAAGCCGGTGAAGTAATCGGATCTGGTCTTCCTGCATCTCCTGGAGCAGCTGCAGGTAAAGTATACTATACCGCAGAAGAAGCAAAAGCAGCTCAGGAAAAAGGTGAGAGAGTTATCCTGGTTCGTCTGGAGACTTCACCGGAAGATATTGAAGGTATGCATGCAGCAGAAGGTATCCTGACCGTTCGCGGTGGTATGACTTCTCACGCAGCAGTAGTAGCACGTGGTATGGGTACCTGCTGTGTATCCGGTTGCGGCGATATCAAAATTAACGAAGAAGCAAAAGTATTTGAACTTGGTGGATACACTTTCCATGAGGGAGATTATATTTCTCTGGATGGTACTTCCGGAAAGATCTACAAAGGCGACATCAAGACAGAGGAAGCTTCCGTAGGCGGAAACTTTGGTCGTATCATGCGCTGGGCAGACCAGTTCCGTAAACTGCAGGTTCGTACCAATGCAGACACACCGGCTGATACTGCAAACGCAGTAAAACTGGGTGCAGAAGGTATTGGTCTGTGCCGTACCGAGCATATGTTCTTTGATCCGGATCGTATTCCGAAGATCCGTAAGATGATCCTGTCTGACACTGTTGAGCAGAGAGAAGCTGCTCTGAACGAGCTGATTCCGTTCCAGAAAGAGGACTTCAAGGCTATGTACAAAGCTCTGAAAGGCCGTCCGATGACCGTTCGTTATCTGGATCCGCCGCTTCATGAGTTCGTTCCGACCGACAAAGAAGACATCCAGGCTCTGGCAGATGACATGGGTCTGACCTTCGAGCAGGTTCAGGCAAGATGCGATGAGCTCCATGAGTTCAACCCGATGATGGGTCATCGTGGATGCCGTCTGGCTGTTACCTATCCTGAGATTGCAAAGATGCAGACAAGAGCTGTCATCGAGGCTGCAATTGTAGTGAAGGAAGAGATGGGATATGACATTGTTCCGGAAATCATGATTCCGCTTGTTGGCGAGAAGAAGGAGCTGAAATATGTCAAAGATGTTGTAATCGAGACCGCTGAGAAGGTTATGTCTGAGAAAGATGAGTATATCAACTACCATATCGGAACCATGATCGAGATCCCGAGAGCAGCTCTGACCGCTGATGAAATCGCAGAAGAGGCTGAGTTCTTCTCATTCGGTACCAACGACCTGACACAGATGACATTTGGTTTCTCCCGTGACGATGCTGGTAAGTTCCTGCCGTCCTACTATGAGAACAAGATCTATGAGTCCGATCCGTTTGCAAAACTGGATCAGGATGGTGTTGGCCAGTTAGTGAAAATGGCTGCAGAGAAAGGCCGTAAGACCAATCCGACTCTGAAGATGGGTATCTGCGGCGAGCACGGCGGAGATCCGGCATCCGTAGAATTCTGCCACAAAGTTGGTCTGAACTACGTTTCCTGCTCACCGTTCCGTGTACCGATCGCTCGTCTGGCTGCTGCACAGGCTGCAATCAACAATAAGTAATAAGCTGTGATAATCTGTGGTTTTTGTTCCACGGATACATAAATGGGAAAGGCTTCCGTCTGTGACGGAGGCCTTTTTCAAAATAGATATGAGGAATGGCTATGAGAATAACGGAGAAATTCAGAGAGTTTTGCAGGGAAAATCTGAAACTGATGGAGAAAACTCTGGAAGAACTCTCTGAAATTTCATCTTTTACCGGTGAGGAAAAGACCAGGGCAGAGTACTGCAGAGCATGGCTGGAAAGCCATGGGGTGAACGATGTGTTTCGTGATGAAGCGGGAAACGTCGTCTGGCGCTATCAAAAGGAGTCCGAAATACAATATTTGTTTACTGCGCATCTGGATACGGTATTTCCTGCGGAGATACCCAGGAAGGTAAAAAAAGAAGGAACGATCTGGTCCTGCCCGGGAATTGGAGATAATACGGTTCATGTGATGCTGCTGATGATGGGAATGTTCTATCTGTCGAAAAGCGGACAAAGACTTCCCTATGGTTTGATTCTTGCACTGGATACAGAAGAAGAAGGGCTGGGAAATCTGTCCGGCTGCAGAAAGCTGATGGATACTTATGGAAGTGCGATACAGGGCGTTCTGGTACTGGATTTATATCGCGACAAGCTATATACCAAATGCGTTGGTTCGATCAGATACAAAATCGAAGTTTCCACAATGGGCGGGCATTCATACCTGGATTTCGGCAGAAAAAACGCGATTGCAGAACTATCAGAACTGATCGGTGAACTGTATGATTTGCCGACCGGCAGCAGTTCCCATACAACCTGCAATGTCGGTACGATCAGGGGCGGAACATCGGTAAATACCATTGCGGCCAAAGCTGAGATGCTGTTTGAGTACCGTTCGGACTCGTATCTTGAACTCAAAGCCTGCGAGGAAAGGATGCAGCGTATTTTGAAGTCAAGACAGTCGAAAGAAGTGATGTATTCCTGCCTTCTGCTTGGAAAGAGACCGTGTGCAGAGGGGGTGGATGCCGACAAACTGTCAGAACTTGCGGAACTGTGCCGCGAAATTGTGGAAGAGTTTTCAGGTACTGTTCCGGAAGAAGCAGATGCTTCAACCGACTGTAATATTCCGCTTTCCCTTGGAATTCCTTCTGTCTGTGTGGGACTTTGCAGAGGAGCCGGTGCCCATACAGAAGGAGAATGGCTTGATATTTCCACGCTGTCAGGCGGACTTTCCGGTTTGCTGGCACTTCTCTGCAGTTTGCCATTGTGAGACAGGTACAAACTCAAAACAAAATCATTCGCATTCCGCTCATTTTTCTGCGAAAAAATGGCTGTTTGTTCATGTATATTTTGGCATGGAAAAGATAAGAATAACAGGGTAGTTCAAAAAGGAGGTAAAAATGATGATGATGATGAACAGCAGCCTTTCGGAAAAGGAACTTTCCGCATTGAATGACCTGCTCAGCGAGGAAGAGCTTTTGATTAAAAAGTTTCAGATGCTTTCCGAGCACGCTTCGGACCAGGAGATTAAAGCAAAATTTACTGAGATTGCGAACAAACATCAGAGACATTTTAATTCTCTGTATGCACAGCTTGGATAGGAGGGCAGGAAGATGATGGAAATCTATACAGACAAGGAAATACTCGGAGATGCACTGACCACGGAAAAAGCAGCGACAGATCATTATAATACATTCGCAAATGAATGTGTTCATGACCATGTTCGAAAAGCAATTCTTCACTGTCTGGAGCAGGAACACAGTATCCAGCAGGATGTGTTCTGCATGATGCATGAGAAAGGATACTATCCGACTCCGGAAGCACAGGAACAGAAAGTTGAGCAGGCAAAACAGAAATATGCACAAACTGTAAAAATGATGTAGAAATGCATTCTGCAGATTGCGGAGGAGACATCCGCCTCCTCCGCAATCTGCAGCTGTAAAAACAGATAATCGATTACATAACGAGAGGAACAACATATGATTAAGGTAAATCAGGAAGTGTGTGTCGGATGCGGCGCATGTGAAAAAGATTGTCCGGGACATGCGATTCGTGTGAAAGAGAAGAAAGCGGAGGCGGTTCGTCCGTGTATTCAGTGCGGACACTGTGTTGCCATCTGTCCGGTGGGGGCCATAGAGATTCCGGAGTATGAGATGGAGGATGTGGAACCTTACGATCCGGCAGCATTTACGCTGGATCCGAAAACATTTCTCCATGCAGTGAAATTCCGCCGCAGCATCCGGAATTTTCAGGAAAAACCTCTGGAAATGGAAAAACTGGAACGTATTCTGCAGGTTGGTAGATACACTGCGACAGCGAAAAATGTGCAGGGCAACCGTTTTATTCTGGTAAAAGATCAGCTGGAAGAATTCAAAGCGCTTGTGTGGAAAGAGCTTCCTGGAATTATTGAAAGAATCGAGACGGAAAATGAGGGAGCGGCAAGAACATTTCGCTATTTTGTAAAGAAACATGCCCAGGATCCTTCCTGTGATTCTTTGTTCTTCAACTGTACCTCGTTTCTGGTGATTGCTTCCGAGTGCAGTCTGGATGGAGGCCTTGCGGCCGCAAATATTGAAAATATGGCTGTGGCAGAGGGTGCAGGAGTGTTGTACAGCGGATACCTCCAGCGTATTATTTCCGCAAGCACTGTGCTTCGTGACTGGCTGGAAACAGAAGGAAAGGAAGTTGGCTGCTGTATGCTCCTTGGATATCCTGCGGTTCATTATCACCGTACGGCACCGAGAAAGAAAGCAGATATAATCTGGAAATAAAAGGAAGAAAAAAGGCATCTGCCATGGCTGTGGTTCAAAGCAGCCGGTAGATGCCCTTTCCTGTTTTTTCAATGATGTTTCGCTCCAAAAGAGATTTCAGAACGCGCAGAAGCTGCCGGGTGCTGCAGTGCAGCCGTCTTTTCGATTCCGCAGAGACACTGATGAGGGCACTCGTACTGCAGATAATAAAGGAGAGATTCTTCGAGAGAAGAAAACTCCGTCTGGACTCTTGTAAACAAAACCATTTTCTGCGTTACCGATGTCAGCAGATAGCGAAGAAACCGATTGTCATCCAGCAGGAGGTTTTTATAATCTTTAAGCGACAGGACAACGCACTTTACATCAGATACTGCTTTGGTCTGATGCGTTTCGTTTCTTTCCCCGCAAAATTCCAGATCACCAAGACAGAGAAAGGAGTTCTGATGAGCAATGGGAAACAGGCTTCCATCCCTGTGAATTGCGGAAATTTCAATCGTTCCTTCCACCAGAAACAGAAAATAATCGGATGGATTCAGCTGACTGACCAGTTCCCCCTTCTCAAATGCACAGAGCCCAAAAGACAGATTTTTCGTGTCAAAGAGGTTACGGATCTGGTACTTTTCCAGGTAGTTTTCCAGTAAGCGCGGATTCTGCAAAAATTTCATAACTGTCCCCTTTTTTGTTTTATTGTGACATATGTCATCAGAAAATGCAACCATTTGTGGTAGGATAATCACATAGGGAGGAGGTGTATGACACATGCAGGACGAATTATTTGAAAAACAGCCAATTCCAAAAGCGTATCTGACGCTGGCACTTCCGGTGGTGCTCGGCATGGTTGTTTCACTGATCTACAATATGGTAGATACAATTTTTATTGCGAAAACAGCGGATACAAACCTGATCGCCGGTGTATCTTTATGTACACCAATTTTTACGCTGATGGTAGCAATCGGTGATATTTTTGGTGTAGGAGGCAGTTCGGTGATCTCGCGATTGTTTGGGAAAAAATGCAATGAGGACGGGACAAGGCTCAGCGTTTTCTGCTTTTATGCTGCTCTCTTTACAGGAATTCTGGTACTTGTGGTGATGCTTCTGGCGAAAAAGCAGATTCTGTATGCACTGGGGGCGGATGAAGAAACTTATTTTCACGCAGCACGATATTATCAATGGATTGTTCTTGGTGCTCCGCTGATTATTGTTTCTTACACACCACACAATCTTCTGAGAACAGAGGGATTTGCAAAAGCATCAATGGCTGGAACCATGCTTGGAGCGATAGTGAATGTGATATTGGATCCGCTATTTATCTTTACCCTGGAAATGGGAGCAGCCGGAGCTGCGATTGCCACGGTAATCGGAAATCTCTGTGTGGATATTTTCTATCTGTCTTTTCTTACAAAAAAATGCAGGTATCTTTCGATTAATCCGAAAGGCTTATATATTTCCGAGGGGGAAATCGGACAGATTTTTGCAATTGGAATTCCTGCGTCGATTACAAACCTGATGCAGAGCATCGGAATTGCTCTGACGAATCGGTTTCTTCAGGGCTACGGAAATGAGAAAGTAGCTGTTATGGGGATTGTACTGAAGATTGTCATGATAGCGGTGCTTGTCATGGTTGGAATCGCTTTTGGCGGCCAGCCGCTGATCGGATATACCTATGGAGCCGGAAATCACGTGCGACTGAAAAAGACACTGCGGTTTGCTTTCCTGCTGGAGTGCGGCATAGGAATTGCTATGGCGGTGTTCCTCGGAATCTTCTCCTCGCCGATTGTGGGAATGTTTCTTTCCGATGGGGAACTCGCACGGATGGCCTCAGACATGCTCAGAATTCAGCTTTTGAGTATGCCGTTTGTGGGAATGGTGCTGGCGGCTACCTGTTCCTTTCAGTCTGCGGGAAAAGCGGGAAGCGCACTGGCACTCTCAGCCAGTCGCCAGGGAATCGTGTTTGCAGCGGTGCTGGTAGTTTTGTCCTATGCAGCGGGATATCAGGGAATCCTCTTTGCGCAACCGCTTTCGGATGTACTGACTGCATCTCTTGCTTTCGTACTGCTGCGGCGCTGGATAAAAAAGGAAAAGCTGTAAAAAATGCCTATTAAGAGGTCAAGATAATACATGAATTCGTCAGTATTGCGCCTTGCATCCTTATTTGATCCGTTATAGAATAGCAATCGATTTGAAATTTGGTGGAAAATGAGGAAAATGAAGATGGCAAAGGCAGGAAAAAGTTCAACAAAAGACCTCACGATAGGAACTCCGTGGAAACTGATTATCGGATTTGCAGTGCCGCTGCTTCTTGGCATGCTGTTTCAGCAGTTTTACAGCATGGTGGATACTATTATCGTCGGAAGAATGCTGGGAGCCAATGCGCTTGCGGCTGTGGGAAGCACCGGTTCGATCAATTTTATGATTGTAGGGTTTTGCATGGGTGTCTGTAATGGATTTGCGATACCGGTTTCACAGGCATTCGGTGCAGGGGATTATCGCGCTCTTAGGAAATATGTTGCGAACGGTGCGGTGCTGGCGGTGATTTTTGCAGTGGTCATCACGACAGCCGTGAGTCTTCTGTGCGGACAGATTCTCCGGTGGATGAATACCCCGACGGATATTGTCGACAATGCCCAAGCTTACATATCGATTATCTTTTTGGGAATTCCGGTGACGATTCTGTATAATCAGACTTCTGCGATTATCAGAAGTCTGGGTGACAGCAAATCCCCGCTGATTTTTCTCGGAATTTCCTCTGTTTTAAATATTGTGCTGGATCTTTTACTGGTTCGTCCCATGGGAGTTGCCGGCACAGCGCTGGCGACAGTGACTTCCCAGGCAGTTTCTGGAATCCTGTGTCTTTTCTATATGAAGAAAAAATTCGACATTCTGCGATTCCAAAGAGACGACTGGAAGCTTCACAGACGTTATGTGATCAATCTGTGCAACATGGGAATTCCGATGGGGCTTCAGTATTCAATCACAGCCATCGGAAGCGTTATTTTACAGACCGCCGTCAATGGTCTTGGATCTGTGGCGGTAGCGTCAGTGACTGCTTCGGGAAAAATTTCCATGTTTTTCTGCTGCCCTTTTGATGCACTGGGGTCTACGATGGCCACCTATTCCGGACAAAATGTGGGTGCAAAGAAACTCGATCGTGTAAATGCAGGTGTGAAAGCCAGCACAGTGATTGGAGCTGTCTATTCCGTGATTGCGTTTGGTGTGATGTATCTCATTGGAAGAGAAATTGCACTGCTGTTTGTGGATACATCTGAGACTGTCATTCTGAATCAGGCGAGAAGAATGTTACTGACAAATGTTGCGTTTTATATTCCGCTGGCTCTTGTGAATATCATTCGATTCACAATTCAGGGTATGGGCTTTAGCAGACTGGCTGTGATTGCCGGTGTCTGTGAGATGATTGCCCGCTCCATTGTCGGTTTTGTTTTTGTACCGGTTTTCGGATTTGCAGCGGTATGTTTTGCAAATCCCGTTGCATGGATCATGGCGGATCTGTTTCTGATTCCTGCGTATCTGCTTTGTGTTCGAAAACTGCGTGAACTATTCCGGGAGAAAAGTGAACAGATTCCTGCATAGATATCGGATACCCGAAAGTATCGGAATTATTACGAAAACATGTCGATTTCTTACCCTTTTTGGAAGATTATATACATCCCCGCTCTGTTTTGATATGATAGCAGAGCGGGATTTTTATTTGATAACAGGGGATGTATATTTATGATAAAACAATCAATGGAAAAGTACAGAGAGCTTCTGGATAAGGAAGGAATTCTGACAGAGAGCGAACTCGGCGAAAAAGCAAAGAGAGAAGTGACGGGGATTACGTACCATTCGCAAAAAGTCAGACCGGGTAATCTTTTCCTTTGTAAAGGTGCAGCTTTTCGAGAGGAGTATCTGGAGGAAGCAGTCAGTCGGGGAGCGGCTGGCTACGTCAGCCAGAGAAAATATTCCTGTGGGAATGATATTCCGCATCTTCTTGTGAGTGATATGAGAAAAGCACAGTTTGTTCTGGGAGAAGCTTATTATGGAAATCCGGCAGAAAAACTGCATCTGGTTGGAATCACGGGTACGAAGGGAAAGACGACAACGGCTTATTATTTACGGGCGATACTTTCCTGCTATCTGCGGGGAAGTGGCGGAGACGGCTGTGGGCTGTTAAGTTCGATTGAGTACGATGACGGAATGGAGTGTGTACCTTCAACGTTAACCACACCGGAACCGCTGGAACTGTTTCGTCATATGAGAAATGCAGTGGATTCCGGGAACAGCCATATGGTGATGGAAGTGTCTTCCCAGGCATTGAAATATCAGAGAATCGGTCACACAAAATTTGATACTGCGGTCTTTCTGAATATTTCTGAAGATCACATCAGCCCGGGCGAGCATGAAGACTTTCGGGATTATTTCGAGTCAAAACTAAAGATCTTTGACCACTGCCGCTGTGCCTGTATTAACCTGGACTGCGAGTATGCACAGCGGATCGCCGATGCGGCGAAAAAATGCGAACGAGTGGTTACCTTTGGGCAGACAGAAGCGGCGATGATTCGTGCGCGGAATGTTACGGTAGAAAAAGGGAAAATTCATTTTCTGGTGGAAGGCCCCGACTTTACCGACTGGTTTACTCTGGATGTCCATGGCGCATTCAATGTGGAAAATGCACTTGCCGCCATAGCAGCAGCATGGTCCTTGAAAGTTCCGCTTATGGCCATAAGAAAAGGCCTTCAGGGTGTCCGTGTACCCGGACGGATGGAGACGTTTCAAAGCCATGATGGCGAAGTGACGGTGATTGTGGATTATGCGCACAATGGATTGAGCTTCACCAGGATTTTTGATGCTGTCGAACAGGAATACCCTGGAAGCAGAATCACCGTTGTTTTCGGATGTCCCGGAGGCAAAGCATATAATCGTCGGAAAGACCTGGGGGAAATTGCGGGATCACGGGCAGATCTGGTCTATTTGGTTCCGGATGATCCCGGAGAGGAAGATCCCGGGAAGATATCGGAAGAAATCAGTGGCTATGTAGAGGCGAAGGGCTGCCCCTGCCGTATCCGGATGGATCGTGGAAGTGCGATCCGTGAGGCTGTGCTGGACGCGTCCTGCGGAGAGGTAATTCTTGTACTGGGCAAGGGAGAAGAAAGCTTCATCAGGTATGGGACAAAAAGCTGTCCATATCGATCAGATGCTGAAAATGTAAAAGCAGCTCTGCGGGAATACGGAAACAGTATGCTGCAATCGGCAGCGACAAGGGAAGAGACATGAGAGCGGGAAAAGACATGGAACCCCCGATTTCATGTCTTTTTTTGTACTTCGCCAGCTGCTGTTTTCGATTGTACAGAATAGATAAAAAGAAGGAAACAAAACCGAAAAAAATGGCATTTTGTGAAGGAAAAAAAACTTGTTAAAATCTTGTCAAGGTGATATCATAAAGTAAGTGAAAAATTTATCAAACACTTATTATCAGGATTAAGAAAGGAGTATTTATGAGCAGCAAGATTACAATTATTGGAGCTGGCAGTGTAGGATCTACAATCGCTTACACGTTATCCACCGAGGATATCGCATCAGAGATCGTGTTGATCGATATCAACAAGGAAAAGGTCGAAGGTGAGGTAATGGATATTGCACAGGGTACCTGCTTCCGTGATCCGATCTCGATTGTGGCGGGTGAGTACGAGGATGCAAAGGATTCTGATATTGTCATCATTACTTCCGGAATTGCACGCAAACCAGGTCAGACGAGACTGGAGCTGACGCAGACGAATGTAAACATCTTAAAAAGCATTACGCCTGAGATCGTAAAAGCAGCTCCCAATGCGATCTATATCATTGTCAGCAACCCGGTGGATATCATGACTTATGTATTTACCAGGATTTCCGGACTTCCTGAGAATCAGATCATCGGTTCCGGTACAATGCTTGATTCTGCGAGACTTCGCTGTGGTTTATCCGAGCATCTGAAAGTTGCCCAGAAAAACATTCATGCCTATGTGTTTGGTGAGCACGGCGACACTTCCTTTATCCCGTGGACCGGAGCATATATTTCCGGAGTCAGCCTGGATGAGTATTATGCTCAGATGCGCAAGCTGGGCAAAGAAGTGCAGGAAATCGATAAGGATGCGATGCTTGAATATGTAAGAAAATCCGGCGGAAAAATCATTGCAAACAAAGGTGCGACATTTTATGCAGTATCAGTAGCTGTGTGCAAGCTGGTCGGTACAGTGCTTGCCTCCTCTGATTCCATCGTGACAGTATCTTCCATGATGCACGGGGAGTATGGCATCGAAGATGTCTGCCTGAGCACACTGACGCTGGTGGGACCGAATGGTGTTCAGGGCAAGGTTCCCATGAGAATGAACAAGGAAGAAATCGAAAAGCTGAATGCAAGTGCACAGGCATTGAAGTCAGTTATTGCACAGATCGAACTGTGATCTTTAAAAAAATTGTGATAGAATAAGAAAAAAGACGAAAGGAGCAACCCCATGACTTACAGTTATTTTCCGGGCTGTACGCTGAAGAACAAGGCAAAAGATCTGGATTTTTATGCCAGAGAATGTGCGAAAGTTCTGGGATTTGAGCTGGAAGAAATAGACGAGTGGCAGTGCTGTGGAGCCGTTTATCCGCAGGCATCGGATGAGATCGCCACAAAACTTTCTTCTGTTCGTGCCCTTGCGGATGCCAAGAAAAAAGGACAGGACCTGGTAACGGTCTGTTCCGCATGTCACCATGTAATCAAGCGTGTCAATGATGATATGGCCAATGTGGAAGATATCCGGACAAAAGTTAATAATTACATGGCATTTGATGAACCCTATCTGGGTGAGACAAAAGTACTTCACTATCTGGAGGTACTTCGTGATGTGGTTGGATTTGACAAGATCAGAGAAAAGACAGTCAATCCATTAAAGGGAAGAAAGATCGGAGCTTACTACGGCTGTATGCTGCTGCGTCCGAGTATGACAATGCAGTTTGACGATCCGGAAAATCCGACGATTATCGAAGATTTTATTCGTGCTCTGGGAGCGGAGCCGGTGGTATATCCTATGAGAAATGAATGCTGCGGCGGTTACATATCTTTGAAAGAAAAACAGATGGCATCGAATATGGTAGATCAGATTATGGCGTCTGCCGCTTACAAAGGAGCACAGGAATTGATTACAGCCTGTCCGCTTTGCATGTATAATCTTCGCTGCAACGGAACAAAGGAAGGTCTCCCGGTAACCTACTTTACGGAGCTTTTGGCAGAAGCGCTTGGAATCAAAGAGGAGGTGCGCGCATGAAAACTGTGACTTCCGATGAAATCCGCGCCATTGCAGGCGTAGATACCAGAAAATGTATGAAATGCGGTAAGTGTTCCGCTTCCTGCCCTGCGTACAATGAGATGGATATCCGCCCGCACCAGTTTGTTTCTTATGTTCAGAATGGAGATGTGGAGGCTCTGATGAACTCCAAATCTATCTGGAAATGTCTTTCCTGCTTTGCCTGCGTGGAACGCTGTCCAAGAGATGTCAAGCCGGCGAAGCTCATTGAGGCTGTGCGCCTTTCTGTAATTCGCCAGAGAGACGAAAATTACCTCTCTCCGGACGAAATTCCTGCACTGCTCGATGAGGAGACACCTCAGCAGCTGCTGGCAAGCGCATTCCGCAAATATAGAAAGTAAAAACCCGTAATAGAAAGGTGAGAGAAAAGTGCAAAGAATAGGAGTATTTGTCTGCCACTGCGGAACGAATATTGCGGCTACGGTCGACGTGAAAAAAGTCGTTGAGACCATCAGCAAAGAGCCGGGCGTTGTACATGCAGAAGATTACCA
>JALEOU010000041.1 GCA_022766945.1 Fusicatenibacter sp.
TTTTGATATACTGATAAGGTACAGAGTAGTACATCTTGTCCACTGCGATGTGGTAATTAAACTGCACGGTGGCAAGTTTCCACTCTGCGATTTCAAAAGGTGTAGCAGGCAACGGTGCCAGTAATGGCTTTTCTTCCCCAAAAAATAAACTGAGCCTGCTGCATTCTTTTTTCTGGAACTTCCTTGTATTGTAGGCTTCCAGTTTTTCCCTGATAGCAGCGTTTAATTCTGCCAGAGAGAAGAACTGCTCGTTCCGAAGTGCCGCCGTTATCCATGTGGAGACAACACCGACGGAACCTTCAGCATTCGGTTTATCCTTGGGCTTCCGGACTCTTGCCGGAAGGATGGCGACATTATAATGTTCAGCCATCTCGTAATAAGTTTTGTTGAGCGCGGGTGTATACCAGGTACTCTGCTCGTGATTGACTGCAGTTGTGCAGTTATCCGGGACAAGCATCGGAGCAACTCCGCCGAAGAAGGAATACATGTCGGTGTGAGCTTTGATCCAGTTGTCTGTGCGTTCGTTTATAAACGCTTCGACAAACGCATACTGGCTGAATGTCATCACGCCAACAAAGATCCAGGCATCTGTAAGTTCCCCGGTATCAGGGTCAATGATGTGTGCTGGATCGCCAGCCCAGTCGACTTCAATCTGTTCGCCAGGCTTCCTGGGGATATGCATGGTCGCACGACGTTTCTGCTCATCCTGCTGGATGTACCAGCAGAACTGCGAATACTGGAGTCCTTCTTCTCCTGCCTGACGGCATTCCTCCATGTATTCATACCAGAGAAGCTTTTTGTTGACTCCATTCCGCATCAGTTCCTTGCGAATGTAGTCAAAGTCTGGCATACGCTTATTCGTAGCCGATTTTTCTCTTGGAAACATAAGTTCCTCGAGGGCACTGTCCGTCATGCCGAAGTCCAGTGGCCATTTAAGATTCAACTCATCAGCTCTGGCTAAGACTTTCTTGACAGTGTTCCTGGAAACACCGGCGCTTCGCGCGATGTTCCGCTCGCTGAATTCCAGACTGCGAAGTCTGAGAATTTCACGATACTTGGTCATAGTCGTGACCTCCTTTATCTGTATTCACACCGAAAGGTGCGTGATTACAGTATAAAGGAATGATCAGTTATTAGCCTGTCAGAGTGGCTCTCAATCTCTGGATTTACTGGCTCTGAGGCACCGGAATGGTGGCTCTCAAAGTCTGGACCGGTGGCTCAAAGGAGGCCGGAATATTCAGGGCTGACGGTAACTACCTTCTATCTGGCGAAAGGTCTGGAGTTTGATCAGGTGTTTGCCGTTTTTCCAAAAGATGACCAGCGCCCTCTGATGCGCCAGGCCAGATATATTGCAGCTACAAGAGCGCTCCATGAGCTTTCCATGTACGAGGCCGAAACCCTTTCATAAAGCTTCAATAAAAGGTATACCTGCCTTTTTCCCGCATCCATGACAAAAAAATCCCTGGCGGAACATCTTGTGTCCGCCGGGGATATTCTTTTGCGATCTTTTGTTTTTCATGAAAAGAGATTCAGCTGTTCGTATTCCTGATCATGCTTCAGTAATACCGGGGTTTTCCGCAGCGCAAATTCCAGATACTCATCATCGTAGATCCAGTCCTCAAGTTCCTTTGGCTCCAGAATTACCGGCATACGATCGTGCACCTTTTCTACCGACACATTTGCCTGCGTCGTGAGAATAACAAAGCGTTCCTGATTTTGAAACATCTGATAGCATCCTGCCATGAATAGAACCGAACTGTCTTCGCGTGAAAAGGTGACACGATTTCTGTCACTGTCCCACTCATAGAACTGCCGCGCCGGAATAATGCAGCGCCTGTGAAGCACACTGTCCCGAAACGTCCTTTTCTCCAGCACGCTCTCTGCTCTGGCATTGATCAGCAATCCTTTTCTCTGATCATTCGGAAACCCCCAGATCATCTCTTCCGCTGTAAGCTGCGGTTTTTTCCCTGTCAGAACGGCCGCATGGGAAGAAGGGCAGATATCTCCGCGATGGCAGATTTGCAGCTTTGCTTCCGCCTCACGAACTACCTTTTCAATTTCTCTTGCCGTCTCATCATCCACATAATATCTGCCGCACATAATCTCCTCCCTTTCCCTGACATTTCTTCTCTATTTTCTCCTAGGAAACTCTCCCGTTCTCCATCTCATAAACTACATCCGCGAGATTCATGGTTGATTTGCGGTGAGATACCAGAACAACCGTTTTTTCCCGACAGGTCTGTCTTAAAGATTTCAGAATCATGCCTTCATTCAAAGCATCCAGATTACTGGTCGGTTCATCCAGAAGTAAACAGGGTGCATCGTGCAGAAATGCCCGTGCAATTCCGATTCTCTGCTTTTCTCCTCCGGAGAGGGAATCCCCCAGTTCTCCGACTCTGGTATCGTATCCATTGGGAAGGGTCATGATAAAATCATGAATCGAAGCTTTCTTTGCAGCTTCTACAATCTCTTCCCGGGATGCCCCCGGTTTTCCCACAGCGATGTTTCCCGCAATCGTATCGTGGAACAGGTATGTCTCCTGTGTCACATAGGATTCCATGTTCCGCAGATTAGCTGTGTTGATTTCCCGAACATCTTTTTCGGAAACCAGCACATGTCCGCGATCGGGATCCCAGAAACGCATCAGAAGCTTCAGTAAAGTAGATTTTCCAGAACCGCTTGCCCCGCAGATTCCTACAATTTTTCCTTTCGGGAGTGAAATCGAATAATCGTTCAGAATTTGTTCCTCCTCGTAGGAAAAGTCCACGTGTTCCACCGTTGCTCCTTCAAAACCAGTCGTTTCTTTTCCTGTGATTTCTTCCACCTGAGGTGTTTCTTCCAGAACAGACAGCACACGTTCTCCGCTGGCAAGAGTCTGATTCAGGTTGTTGGACAGATTTGCCAGTGCCACTACCGGTCCGAAAGACCCCATCATCGCAATGACGGAAATCAGCATCTGGTCAAATGTCACTCTGCCGCCTCGAAATGCGGCAAGCATCACAAACAGCATCCCGAAGGAAAAAATCAGAATCGTCATATTCGTAAGGGAACCCTGTGCCGCCTCATGTCGGTTCAGCTTTTTCTGCAGCGCGCCAAGCTTTTTCGAACGCTCTTCCATCTGACCCAGGCGCTTATTGCCTTCTCCGTATTGGATGGTTTCATCCAGCCCCCGAAGAGAATCCAGCACAAAGCTGTTCAGTTCCCCGAAAGATGTCCGGAATTCCATTCCTTCCTGTGCTCCTTTTCTTCCATTCCAAAGAGGAATCAGAACACCGACTGTCAGATATCCGGCAAGGGACAGAATCCCGGCAGCCGGATCGCAATGCCAGAGAAACAGAACCATCACAAGGGATGTCAGGATTGCAATGGCAATCGGTGATATAGTATGCGCATAAAAGACTTCCAACAGCTCAATATCCGATGTCAAGATTGAAATCAGATTTCCCTTCTCTTTTCCCTCCAGCTTTGCCGGACAGAGTCTGCGAAGGGCTGCAAACACCTGATGCCGGATGATAGCCAGAAGTTTAAATGCAATAAAGTGATTGCAATATTGTTCCCCATAATGGAGAATTCCACGCAGTACCGCAAGAAAGATCAGCACTGCAGCAAAACGGACCCCCAGGGAAATCCCCTTTCCCAGCTGAAGCAGTCCGTAACCTGCAAGGATCGTCAGAAAGATTGCACACAGATATCCGACAACTCCCAGGAAAATGGCAAGACACATCAGCGGAAGCAACGGCTTTACCAGATGTATCAGCTGCCCCATAATGACAATTCCCTTTCGTCTGCTCTTTTGCTCCATCATCCGGTCACCGCCTTTCCCTCTTGCTCTATATCATACACTGTATCCTGGTTTTCTGTAAAGGTCTCTGTTTTCCCGTAGGACTCCAGTTCCTCCTGGAAACAGTACAGTTTTGCATAAGCACCGTTTTTCTCCATCAATTCTTTCTGCGTACCGCGCTCCACAATACGTCCTTCCTGCATAAGGCAGATCTGATCTGATGCCACCACGTTTGCCAGACGATGAGAGATCAGCAAAACGGTTCTGGTCCCGGCCATCTTCCGGATCACACGCATGATCATCTCCTCGCTTTCCATATCGATATTCGAAGTCGCCTCATCAAAAATATAGACCGGTGTGTCATGGAGAAGCGCTCTTGCCAGAGCCAGTCTCTGGCACTGGCCGCCTGAAAAATTGCTGCCCTTTTCCATCACAACCGTATCAAGCCCCTGCTGCGCCTCCAGAAATCCTTTCAGGTTCACCTGCTCCAGTGCCTCCCAGAGTTCGTTTTCCGAGGCATCCGGTTTTCCCATCAAAAGATTCTCCCGCACGGTGCCGCGAAACAGGTAGCTGTTGTGTGTGACGAGTGTGATCTGTTCCATCAGACTCTGTTCTGAAATCTCAGAAAGCTCTGTTCCCTGAACGGTAACTGACCCCTGGTATCCCCTGTTTCTACCCATGAGAATTCCGGCAATCGTACTTTTTCCGCATCCGGATGTTCCCACCAGAGAAGTAAAGCTGCCGGATGGAAATCTCACGGAAATCTCTTTTAGTACCTCCTGCTGCTCTTCCTTCTGTCCCTTTTCCGCTTCTCTTCCGGAATAGGAATACTGCACTCCCTGCATACAGATGTCAATCTTTCCGGACGACAGCTCCACTCCTTCTCTCTTTGGCTCGGGCAGATCCAAAAGGGCAAAAATCTTATCACTGGCCGCCATACCATTCATCGCTATGTGAAAAAAAGAGCCTAACAGCCGAAGCGGAATAAAGAATTCTGAGGCCAGAAGGACAATCATCAGCGTGCCTCCAAGGCTGACATTTCCATGAGAATACTCAGAAAGTGCCACGAGCATTCCGACTCCCGCGCCGCCGTAGGCGATGATATCCATGACACTCGTAGAATTCAGCTGCATGGTCAGTACCTTCATGGTGATCTGGCGGAATCTCTGCGATTCTCTGTCCATCTCATCCGCCTTGTCCTGATCTGCCTGATAGATTTTTAATGTGGTCAGCCCCTGAAGATTCTCAAGGAAAGAATCCCCCAGTTCAGTATAGATACCCCAGTACTGATTCAATAACTTTTTCGCAATTTTCTGAACCGCCACAATCGACAGCGGAATCAGCGGAACACAAATCAGCAGTACAATACTTGCTTTGCGATTGACAAAAATGAGCACCGCAAACAGTGTCACGGGAGACAATAAACTGTAAAACAGCTGTGACAGGTATTTGCCAAAATAAGTTTCCAGTTGTTCGACTCCCTCCGCCGCCATCTGCACCACTTCAGAGGTAGCTGTGCTCTCCCGATAGGAAGCTCCCAGTCTTAACAGTTTTTCATAGATCTTTTTCCGCAGGATCCATTTCACATCCACGCTTGCCTGATAAGAGGCATAAGAGGCCTGCCGATCAAACAGGAACCTCAGTAAAATGCCTGTCAGTATGATGGCACCACAGGACAAAATCTTCTGTTCCGTAACTTCTCCGACAAAAGCATCCTCCAGAAGCATTGCAGCCTGGCTGATCATGATAATCTGACAGATCAGTGACAGCCATTTCCAGATTACCTGGTACACAATATATTTTTTTGCATGTGACAGTAATTGTATCAGTCTCGTCTTGATCATACGCCCTCCGTCCGAACTGTCTTCACTCTCAGGAAGAAATACAGTACATGGCAAACCCAGACCACAGCCAGACACGCCTGCCCAATCGGCGCCTCTTTCATAAACCGGAAAGCGACTGTCATAACCAGTGTCACCATGCCAATGATGCGAAGTTTTGTTCCCAGCGTCATCTCTCTTTTCTTTACAAAATCATCCAGATGGTTCCGGTAAAGCTTTGTGCCGAGAAACCAGTCGTGAAGCTTCTGGGAGCTTTTCGCAAAACAAAACAGCGTTGCCATATAAAATGGCACTGTTGGCAAAATCGGCAGCACAATCCCGATCGTGCCACAAGCCAGGCATACAAAACCCAGCAGCATCCAGATCCATCTTAAGGGGTTCTTTTTCATCCGTGTGAATTCCTCTCTTTCTTTTCCTCAGTCTGTTTTTCGTTCCTACCTTATCTTCAAGTAACCTTTGTATGTATTTTGCAACTTTGATTAGATTTTTCTAACTACGAGTCAAAGAAAAAAGAAGAATCCAGTCCTTCTTTTTCTCTTTCCATAGTTAGTCACTGCTATCACGCGTCACCATTATATAACAACCTCCAGCGAAATTTCAACAGGAAATTTGTAGAAAACCTTCTTTTCTTCCTGCATCTTTCCGAGCTTTATAAAACAGCTGAATTTAAAACAAGGGTTTCAAGAGCAGATGGCAGAAAAAGCAGAAAATCTTAAGACTTTTCTCTCCGTTTCTTTCGTTTTTCATGGTAGCATTATCTTCACAAAAAGAAATCGGAGGAATTCTTATGATAAATGATCAAAAATCCCGAAGCTGGTGCTATCTGCTGTTATTTCTCTATCTTGTGGTATTAACCTGGGTGATTGTATTTAAATTTGCTTTTTCACCGGAAGAACTGCCTCATTTTCAGAACATCAATCTGATTCCTTATGGACAGTCTGTCATTGTAAACGGAAAATTAAACACGAGGGAATTGTTTCTGAATGTCCTTGCCTTTGTTCCCTTCGGCGTATATCTTTGCATGCTGAAACCCAAATGGTCTTCCCTGCAGATAACGCTTTCCGCCCTGCTGCTGAGTTTTCTCTATGAAACCGCACAGTATCTGCTGTCCGTAGGCGCAGCGGACATTACCGATCTGATCAACAATACCCTGGGCGGGGCCATCGGATGCGCCTGCTATTCTCTGTTCTCCAGAATCCTGAAAGAAAAGACAGCTCGGATACTGACGATTGCCGCATCGATTGGGACAGCTGCGGCATTGCTGCTGATGGTTCTTCTGTTTGCGGCGAATCATGTAGTCTGATCATTTTTCTCACCCAACATACTACTGGCTTTATGCCATATTTTATAGCATAATAATCTAGGATAATAATGATACTTCTCCAGCAGCGATTTCTTAAGAGAGCGACTTCTGTGAAGACCCCGGTAGAGATAGAAACGATCCAGCGTAACTGGATTTTGCTTCAATTTGAAATTTTTTAGAAGCGCTTTTTCCTTAGCTTCATACTGACCATCCATGTGTGTTACCGACAGTGCTTTCTCATGGCGTCGATAAGCATACAGTATTTCATCCAGATACGTCACTGGAAAGGATGCAAAAATTCGTAGCCAGTAGTCATAGTCCTCACATAAAAACAGATTCGGGTCATAGTCTCCGACTACTTCATATACCTTGCGTGTATAAAGAAAACAAGCCCCTACAAAATCATAATCCCAGATAGCATGACGATAATCTGATGGCGCTGAAATTGTTGAAGTTTGTTCACCTTTTTCATTTATAATTGCACAGGAGGCAAACACAAATTCACTCTTTTTTTCCTTTAGCACCGTCACCATTTTTTCAAATGCAGTGTCATAATAGTAATTATCATCTGAAGTCCAGGTCAAATAACCGCCGGAGGCAAGAGAAAAACCACGATTTAGCGTTCTGGGAAGCTTCATATTCTGAGCATTGCGATAATAGTGAATGCGTTTATCCTTTTTTACAAATCTCTTTGCAATTTCCGGACTGCGGTCTGTAGATCCATCGTCAATAATCAGCAGTTCCCAATTTGAATAAGTCTGTCTCTGACAGCTTCTTATACTTTCTTCTAAGAATTGTTCTCCATTGTATACTGGAAGTACCACTGAGATCATAGATTCCTTTTCGTTCATCACTTACTCCTTCCTCATTTTACTCCTTACTGCTCGTAACATTTTCAAAAGTATTTTCCGATTCATGAATGCCGAAAAAACTGCAATCAATAACAAATTCATCCATGAAAGCCAAGTAATTCTTAAATAATATGTAACGAAATCTAACATCATACACAGGATCACGGTCAGAAGAACGGAGCGTTTCATTCGTACTCTCACGATATTCTGAATATCAAAATAACGAATCACCAGCATCACACCATAAGCTACAGCAGAAGATATCGATGCAGCATACAAACCAATATAACGAATCAAACCCACATTGACCGTTACATTAATAATTGCTGCAACGAGTGATGTCTTTGCAATCTTATCAGTCTTTTTATATGCGATATATACTACACTGTAAATACCAATCACAGAATATAACAGAGAAGATACCATGTAAATTGGAATCTGATAATATGACTCGGCATAATTCTCGTGTATCATATACGGGAAAATCAAAGCAACAACCGCAATAATTCCCATGCAGACACAAGCCAACACACGGAAAGCCATGTCAATGATCTGTGAATAAAAAATTTCCCGATCTTCATCTCCCCGATGCACAGAGGCACTTTCCGTCCAGGTCAGATTAAAAATACTGTAGAAAGATGTATAAGCTGTGGAAAATTTCTGTGATACAGATAAAATACCATTTTGAGAAATTCCCAGAAAATATCTTACGATAGATTTGTCACTGGCTCCGACTACCCACCATGAGAGATAATTAGGTACCAGGGGCAAAGAATAAGCAAGCATTTCTTTCAGGTATCCTCTGTCAAACCATTTTAACCGCACCAGACGATATACTTTATCTTTCAAAACAATATAGCAAACACCAATCAGATTAGAGACAAAAGCAGTAATAAGAAGGCCTTCCGCACCCATACGAAGAAAAAGTACCAGTCCGATATTCATTAATATAGCAACAAGGGCCGTCAAAAAACTTCCAAAAGCATAAGTATAGTTATCACCAACACCCCTGGTCAGCTGCAACATCGCTCCGGAAAAGATGGAAACTACTACGTTAATCATCAGATAATTTCCGTACTGTACGGTAACAAACTGTTGAATCACTAGAAATATCACTATAAATATTGCACTCTGAAAAGCAGCAAAGAGTGTCACTGTGGAAATAACTTTTCGTTTTCCTTCCTCATTCTGACGTACATCAACCAGAAAGCGAAACAGTGCATCTTCAATCTGAAACGCAATAATTGGAAGCAAAAGCGAAATATAGGTATTTAGTAAATCTACAATTCCATACTCTTCCGTTGACAAAACTGCGGTATAAAATGGAAGCAAAAAAAAGGATAGAAATTTGGTACAGACTTTCCCAACTGCTACTATTGCAGTATTTTTCACAAGTTCTTTTCCTCTACTCAATCTGTTCCTCCCCATTCAAAGCTCCGATCAACAATTCTCTGGATACTCTTTTCTGTTTTTCAATCAAATCATAATCATAGCCTTCTTCTTCAGCCCTTTGAAGTGCCTGTAAAACAGAATCTACACGATCAGAAATGGTTTTACACCGCTCCTCATGTCCTATATTGCGATAAAAAAAACGAAGCTTTTCATCCCATATCACGGCAATTGCCGGAATCTGGAAAGATGCTGCAATGATATGACTATGTAGTCGAAACGAGATCAGACTCCGGAAGGACGTAATTTGTTTGATTAATTCCAGTGGGTTCTCCGGATAAGCATATAAATACTCTTCCTTGTGCTTTCCAGCTTTTTCCAAAATATATGCAGCGTAATTGTAATCGTCTATGTCTCCGTTGCAAAACATCTTCCAGGGAATATTTTTCTCATCCAGTTTCTGAATAATCCGCAGCCAGAACCGCGTGATTCTCCAAAGTGGTGCATGACTGGAATACATTACTCCAAGACCAATAATCTGGCTTGTGTCATTTTTTTTGGCATCATAAACTTGCGCAGACCATAATGCCGGATCGTATGTTATAATTGCCTTTCTTTGATTCCCCAAATAGCGCTTTTCAATCTGGCTTTTATCATCACGGGTTGAAATCAATTTTACATTAGGACTTTGCAAATAATGCGACAGCAACTGCCGAATCTTCTCACTTATCGCAATTCCAGTTCCACAGGCATTGAAATAAACTGGTGTTCCGACTTTTTCAAAACGCTTCAGGAACTCTGTCAGATCAACAGAGAGCCAATCCATAAATAACTGTCCACCTGCAAAAACTGCCGCATCATATTGCTTTTCTGCGATTTGATCATAAAACAGTTGTCTGGTTCCTACATCCAACTGATTCCAGTAATACACTCGATCACGGATGTGATGCTTAGTTTGAAAATAATCCCATTGAAGTTTTCGTCTGCGATATTCCAAAAGACGCAAAGAAGTGCTTGTCTGCTTTTCAAAACACTGTTTGTTTTCAATATCGATCACATCAATCTCCGCCTGAGGCCATCTTTCTCTTATCCAGTATGCAACGCAATCACAGATCACAGCATCTCCCAGATTTGAAGCATAATACACTCCGATTATAACAATTTTCATAATTAAATCTCTTTTTCTTTCTTTTTACGGTCCATAATGCAGCCAATTGCGAATATAACAGGTCAACGGAAATGATATGCGGGACATAAGGCACCATATTTGCCTCCCTATAGGAAGTGAGCGATAATCCTCATATCGGATCGGATACTGCTTTGCAACTGTATGAGCTTTTTTTCTCGCTATCTTTGCCATTTTCCCTTCCATCGTAAGCGCGCTCAACTGGAACGCGCGAATACATTCAAACCTCAAATTACATTTAACTGCAGAAATCAGTTCCGGATATTTCTGTTCAATGAATAACAAACGATTTATGCGTGCATCCAAAAGGTCTAAATGTCTCAGGGAATACGTCTGGTTCATCACACTATTTTCTCTCTGCCGATACCCATAGAGTTCCACATCAAGCAAGACAATCAGATTTGCTTTTTCAATAACTTGATAGGTCCAGAACTCATCCTCATGGTATTTCCCTTTTTCAAAAATGATCCCTTCCAATACGCTTCGCTCATACAACTTATTCCACACCGTAACGGAGAAATTATCTTCGTATACCAATGCATGCATCGCATCGTGGTTTGTCATTATTTTCCAAGAACTTTTAATTTCTTCCAGACCACTTTCCGGATCATACACATTTTTATTTCTGAGTAACTGCATCGAAAAATGCTCACCTCTCTGTGGTTTGCAGCAACTGATCTGGGCAGATGTCTCTATCATACTTTCGTAAAGCATACGATACATTTCCGGAAACACGACATCATCTCCGTCCACAAAGCCAATGTAATTACCCGATGCGTAAGCCAAACCTGCATTTCTCGCATCTGATAACCCACCATTTTTTTTGTGTATCACCCGAATCCGCGTATCTTTTTTCGCCCAGGCGTCACATTTACTTCCGCTCTGATCTGTTGAACCATCATCGACAACAATGATTTCCAGATTTTGATATGTCTGGTAAATTACGCTCTCAAGGCAGTCATCTACATAATCCTGAACATTAAAAACAGGAATCACAATACTGATCAGTTCCTTTTCCATCATACTTTCTCCTCTGTATTCCGGATTCGAATCCCATGGAATACATTAAGTACCTTTTGCACACAATTTAAAAACATTCTTTCCAGACATATTATGCCTGTAGTAATCGTAACTCGACGCAAAGCAAACAAATAAAAATACCATCGAAATATTAGCGAATTTTCTCCTCTTGCTTTTAAGTATTCTAAAATCCATCCATACTGGGAACTTTTCATCATCTTCTGAACAAATTTCTTTTTCTCTTTCCAATCGTATGGACACTGTACTGATGAAATAGTTCGAATATCACCAAAGGCAATTTGACCTGCCTGCCGTTGGATCCACTTCTCGTTTTCAGGGAACAGACCCAGTTTCTGATACAATGCAGTCTGCTCTCGATAGAGAATATTTCTTCCTTTCCAAGGATCCTCACGAAAACGGCTCACCAAACCATCTTCCTGAATCTGATACTGATAAAAACAATCCGATAACAACGCTATTTTCTTAACATGCTGGAAATATTCAGCGTTAAAAGCAAAATCCTCCCCCAGAGACAACTGCTTCGGAAAACGGATCCGATACCGCTCAATCACGTCTCTTCGATACCATTTATTCCAAATATAATCCAACAGATAATATCTTCTCTCCATGCTCATGCGATCGAAAAGTTTCGGAATATTCTCTCCAGATATCACCCCGGATTCTTCCGGTCCGCATACGGTCTGTTTTCCATCATTTGCTCCAATTCTTACACAACCACAAATCACCACTTCGGGACTGTCCTTCCCATTTTCTGCCATCTTCAAAAAATTTCTATACATTCCAGGCAATATCTGATCATCAGAATCCATAAAATGAATCCATTTACCTTTCGCACAAACAAGCCCGGTATTTCGTGCATGCGAAACGCCAAGATTTTCTGTATGCAAAACGCGAATCCACGTATATGATTTTTCAAACTCTCGACACAACTTCAGTGTCTGATCTGTTGACCCATCATCTACCAGAATCAATTCCATGTTTTCCAAATGCTGGATAATAATACAAGAAATCAACTGATTTAAAAAACGCTCACCATTATAAACAGGAATAATGACACTCAGAACCGGATTTGGAGTTCTCTTGCCTGCTCCCACAGAAACCACATTCTGTTCCACTACTGGCCGTACCAGATCCGCAACCGCTATTTCTTTTTTTTGAGTCGAAGCTATTTTATTTCCCCAGCTTAATGCCAATTCTGTCGCGTCAGATTCTTTTCCATCATATTTCTGAAGCCATTTACTGCAGTAAAGGAATGTCATCGCTCCGAACAGATACACCGAATGTACAGCTGATTCCATCATAGCAGAAATCATCATTGTCAAAAATGCAAATGCTGCCGCTTTTCCCTGTCTCGTTTGAAGGTGTCTTTCCGACTTTGAAAAGCATACAGAAACACACACAGCAAAAAGAAGCATGGCAACAAATCCCCCCTGCAAAATCAGTTCCAGCCAAAAATTATGTGAAGAAAAATAGCCTCCCCAGGCTGGAATATAATCCTGTGCAGCTCTCCCATACCCAAACAAAATACGATGTTTGATTTTTGCAATCGCCACACTCCATAACAAAGATCTTCCACTCAAATCTGCCGAATAATGAAATATTTTTGTCATTATAATCTGGATGATCGTGCTTTGAGGCGCTAGAATCACACCGATTGCTACCAGACTGTACACAACACAGACTTCTTTCCATCTGAACCTGAACTTATCACCAAAATGATAAATCACGATTAACAAAATGGTAAATAGACCAACTACTACGATAGACGTTCCGGAATGGGATAGTGCTGCGCAAATCGGGCAACAAAGTAAAAAGAAAAGCTGAAGCTTAAATTGTTTTCCTTTTGTCCTATCAAACTCAATCGCAAACACCATCATACAAAACAGCAAAAATAAAGCACTGCCGTTGTCGATTGTCATAAAATAGAGTGGATTTTCACTATTGTTAAAATAAAGATCAGCAGGGATTCCGTCTGGGAAAATAATCATCGAGCAAAAGTCAGCAAGCAGAAATATACGCAATATCCAGCAAAGCAATTTTAAGAATCTCTCTGAATTTGTTTTTATCCCATAAAAAAGAAGTGACACAAAAGCCACCATGGAAACCATATCAATCAATGCTCTTTGTAGATATCCCTGATGAATTATCGTGGAAAAGAAAATGCTGAATTCGAAAACAGAAACAAGCCATATTAGTCCTGGAATCTTAGAACGAGCCTGAAGTTCTTGAATCAATAATATGCCAATTAGAAATGCTGCTCCCATTTTCCAAATTATCATCAGCATTTCCAGAACTTTCAGCCACGAAATATATTGGATACATACTGGCTTAAAAAAGGGAATGATCATAAAAAGCAAAATCCTTAAATCTTGACAGCAGGAATTAAAATTCAGATCCTGCTTTATTCTCTGACGGATCTCACCATTTGGTTTTTTCTCCCATACCCTTTTCCATTTCTGATTCATTTGCACTCCTTCCGGTTACGATACGAAACCACTTTTCACAAAACTGCTGCCTGTTGAATAATCTCTCCGCCTTATTTCTTCCAGACAGCCCCATGTTCCTTCGTTTTTGAAAATCAACGCTTAACTCTATGATTGCTTGGGCAATATAGTCTGACAGTTTTTCTCCACGCTGAATGATGTATCCATTGGATTCATCAATAATCTCCGGAATCGCACCGGAATCTGTGGCGATCACAGGTAGTTCCATTGCCATCTGTTCTACGACCGTGAGACCAAAAGGTTCCTCCCATAATGATGGCACACATCCTACGTCTGCCATGCTATAATATGCAGGCATTTCTTTATAATCAATATATCCACTAAAAATGATCCGTTCCCGGATCGATTCGCTAACCTCTTTTAGCTTCTTAGCAAAGTTGTTGTCTCCGCTTTCTTTAAAAAAGGAAGCTCCTATTACCAATAATTTCACGTGGTATTCCTCAGGAATTTTAGAAATTGCCTCCACAAGTACCTGAACTCCTTTTTCCGGAACAAGCCTTCCTGCAAAAACTACAACTATATCCTCTACCTTGACTCCAAAACGCTTTCTTAATTCTTTTCTTTGTAGGATGCATTGTTTTCTGTCAAACAGCTCAAGATCAATTCCATTGTAAACTGTTGCTGTATTAGACAAACCTGCCTTTTGTAAAAGACAGTTTGTAAGATATTCGCTGATTGAAATCACACAATCACAGGATTTCAGAAATGAGGCATCCTTTTTATTATTAATTTCAAGGGTGTCATTATGTGCATGATAAACATATTTACCCTGTAAGAAGTGTTGAAATACTCTTCCATTAACCAACTCATTTTGAATGACAATAACATCAAAAAATTGATTATGCTTTTTTAGAAATCTTCCTGTTTTTACACTAAAACAATAATTAAAAAAACGATAGGGAAGCCAGTGTTTTTGCATAATCAATTCAGCAAATTTACTTCTTTTAAAGAAACAGAACTCGGAATTTCGGTAGTTTCCAGACTTTTCAACAGCATCCTTTTCATAAACAGACACAACCGTAATCTCTGCCACTGGATTATTCTCATGATAATTCAAAAGAAGTTCAATCAGATTCTCCACCGCACCGCCTTTCACTGCAGGTACCGGAAGACGTCCCGGAGTTACCATCAAAATCCTCATGATTCACCCTCCATCAGTTCCTGATATTTCCGATGATATTGGCTTACAAAATACTCGTAACTATGAAATCTTTGAAAAGTATATCTTCCTTTTTCTTCCAGTTCTCTTTTCAGATTTTTATTCTGATACAAACATATGATGGCTTCCGTAAAATCATTTACATCATCTTTAGATACCAGAATGCCATTTTCCATGTCATGTACAATTTCACTAATACCAGCAATGTCACTGGCAACGATCGTTTTGTTTGCAGCAAAAACCTCAAAAGGAAGTAACGGAAACCCTTCCCAGCGAGATGGCATCATTACCAGATCTAACTGAGTGATCAATGAAGGAATATGATTTTGGTATCCCATCAAAAGAATATCCTGACTCAATCCCGTCCTTTCAATTTGTTGTTCGATTTCTTTTTTATCCTCTCCGTCACCAATAATTACACCTTTAACCGGAATTCCTCTTAACTTTAATTGCTTGCATACAGACACAAAGATATCCATTCCTTTTTGCTTGGAAATACGTCCAATCACTCCAAGAAGAAAATTCCCCTGTGCCCCGAGTTCTTTCAGCGTTTCATTTTCATAGCATAAATCAGGTTTTTCCACCGAAACACCATTGTAGATAACCTGAATACAATCAGGCTTCACTTGGAAAATATGAACTAAATTCTCTTTCACACCATTTCCAACGGCAACAATCGAGGTGTGCTGCAAGATTCTTCGCGTAAAAGCAATTTTGTCGAAGAAAACATTATGCGCCGTATAAAGAATGCGGACTCTCGGAAACAGAATGTGCAGAACTGATGCATAAAACTGAGCCATTCGATGATGTGTATGGATCAGCTCTATCTCTTCTTCTCGAATCACATTAATCAGGATTTTCAGCGTACGCAAAACTGTTCCCGGATTTTTACATTCCAAATCATCCACCTGTATATGGCGAATCTTATTTATCTCCAATTGTTTCACATACACACCTCCACAGGATGCTACCAGAACTTTTGCCCCACGGATTGCTTCCTCTGTGGCAAGCTGAAATACAATTTTTTCAGCTCCTCCCTGCCCCATGGTTCTCGATAAATAAAGAATATTCATATCACTTGCTCTTTCTGAATTTTTCTTGATAAACACTTAATATAAACTCAATATTTCCGAAAAAATAACGTTTCCATAATCTTCCCGGTTCCTGGAGGACACGAAAAAGCCATTCCATTCCAATCTTCTGTACCCATTTGGGTGCTCGCGGAATATGTCCGGAAACAACGTCAAAGCTTCCTCCTACACCCATAAATACACAATCCAAATTCTGGTTTTGCAAATACTCTACCAAATACTCTTTCAACGGCGAAGTAATCCCCACAAATACAATTTGTGCCTGACTTTCTCTTATACGTTGAGCAATCTTGGGCCACTCTTCTCTCTTAAAATATCCATTTTGATAGCCGGCAATAAGAAGTTCTGGATAAAGCCCCTTCACAATACCAATCGTCTCAGTTACTACTTCCTGCCTTGCGCCGAGAAAATATACCTGATAACCCTTTTTTTCTGCAAGTTCCATTAGACAATACATAAGATCAATGCCCGCCACACGTTCTTTCAGTGGCTTGCCCAATACTTTCGAAGCCCAGACAACAGATGCTCCGTCCGCATTAATCACATCACAGCTGTTTACGATTTTTCTTAAGTGTGGCTCTTTTCGAAGCATATTAATTTTATCCGCATTCACTCCCATCAAATGAAGCGGTTTTCTCTCCTGAATAAACTGATCAACGACAAGGACAGTTTCTCCCATAGTCAAATTGTCCACATATGTATCTAGCATTCCAATCCGTTCCATCATCCTTAACATCCTAATTTTTCTTCTAAAATATCAGTAATTTTCTGACTTGCAAAACCATCTCCGTATGGATTTACCGCTCTGCTCATCCTTTTATACTCATCTTCAATAAACAGATTCTGAATCTCGCGATAAATCGTCTCTTCATCTGTGCCAACAAGCTTTAAGGTGCCAGCTTCTACTCCCTCCGGGCGCTCTGTTGTATCTCGCATAACCAATACTGGTTTACCAAGAGAAGGAGCTTCTTCTTGAATTCCGCCACTATCTGTCAGAATCAGATAGCTTCTGTCCATAAAATTATGGAAATCAAGTACATCCAAAGGTTCAATCAGTCGGATTCTGTTATGATTTCCAAACACTTCGCCAGCTATTTCACGCACAGCCGGATTCATATGGATCGGATAGATCACCTTAACTTCTTTATGCTCCTCCACGATACGCAGAATTGCATGAAACATCTGTCGCATTGGTTCCCCGAGATTCTCCCTGCGATGAGCAGTCAATAATAACAATTTATCATCCCCAACCCAGTCCAAATGAGGGTTATGATAATTATCAGTGACGGTGGATTTCAAAGCATCAATCGCTGTATTACCGGTCACAAAAACCGTGTCCGGATTCTTTCCTTCCCGCAAAAGGTTTTCTTTCGCACGATTTGTTGGTGCAAAATGAAGCGTTGCCAGAATCCCCACAGCTTGACGGTTAAATTCTTCCGGATATGGTGAGCTGAGATCATAGGTGCGCAGTCCTGCTTCGACATGGCCGACCGGAATCTGCATATAAAAGCAGGCCAGTGCAGTAGAAAATGTAGTTGTAGTATCACCATGAACGAGAACAATATCTGGCTTTTCTTTTTCCAGGATTTCTTTAATTCGATTCAAAATCAATGTAGTAATGTCAAACAGTGTCTGACTTTTCTTCATGATGGAAAGATTATAATCCGGAATTACATGGAATGTATCCAATACTGCCTGTAGCATTTGCCGATGCTGTCCGGTCACACATACCACAGTCCGGATTCCTGCACGACGCTTCAGTTCCATTACTAAAGGACACATTTTAATTGCCTCAGGCCGCGTTCCAAATACTACCATAACTGTTTTCATCGATTTTATCTCCATTTTAATGTAATAATTAATGATACTATGTTTAAATCTTATCACAAATTCTGAAAAAAGTATACAGAAAATAGAAGAGAAGGCTACCATATCAGTAGAAAAACTGATATGGCAGCCTCCTAATTTACTTTTTACTTACATAACTGATACAAATACCGTTATTATTCCTCTGCATATCCACGATAAAGGAATGTTACTACATCGCCTCGTGTACTGTTATCTTCCGGAGCAAAATGAGTTGCATCTGTACCAGTTGTAATTCCATTTTCATATGCCCAAAGGACTGCATCTGTGTAATACTCATCCTCTTTAACATCTTCAAATGGATTTTCAACCGAATACTCTGGCTCGCCCTTTTCACGATACATAAATGTTACAAATTGACCTCTTGTCACATTTTCGTTCGGAGCAAAATGAGTCTCATCCATACCTTTTGTAATTCCGTTCTCATATGCCCAAAGGACTGCAGTGTAATAGTAATCATCCTCACTGATATCTACGAACGGATTCTCATCTGTCTCTACATCCGGTTTTCCAACGGTTCTCCACAGGAAAGTTACTACCTGTGCACGGGTACAATTATCAAGCGGTACAAAATGAGATTCATCATACCCGGTAGTAATTCCTTTTTTAACAGCCCATAGAACAGCATCATAGAAGTAATCATCTTCATTGACATCTACGAACGGATTCTCACTATCAATGATTTTATCAACTTCTTTGGTATCTGTATACTCTTTGTCATTTACAGTTACTGTTGCTGTAAAGATTGTCTTACCAGCTTCTCTGTCAATTTCCTTCGTGATGACTGCTTCTTCTGTTACTTCCTCGCCGCATACAGTACATGTAAAGGTAGCAGTTGCCGAATTATAAGAGCCATCTTCTGCCTGTTCTCCCCAGGTCCATACCGGTTCGTCATCTCCATAGTTGTGACCTGTTGCAGGATCTGTTTCCTCGGTTCTGCTGCTGATGTAGTTGACCTCATCCACAGTAACTGTTGCCTTGTAGGTATTGGAACCAGCCTCTGTACAGGTTGGCTCACTTGAGCTCTTCTCAATCGCATCCCCGGAAACTTTTTCTGTTCTTGTCTTTCCGCAGACATCACAGGTGAAGGATACTTCTGCGCTGGAATAATCATCCGCCCAGGTCCACTGAACTGCTGCTTCCTGTGTTACATTGCCTTCATCATCGGTCTCTTCCTGATTCAGGTAAGAATGATTGTGTGCATCAAGTGTCTTGGTACCGGTGTACTCTTTTCCATTCAGAGTCACGGTTGCTTTAAATTCTCCTGTCTCACAGTCACCGGTTACTGTTGCAAGGCCACGTTTGCTGAGTGATTCGTTTTCCCATACACAGTCAAATCTGTGATCCATCAGTTCGGTCGGAACCAGATACAGGGAAGCTTCTGTTCCATCGGTAGACCAGGTCCATACTTCCGTCAGATTTTCCGCATATGCTGCAACTTCCTCATCAGTCAGCAGAACATCGTTGCTTCTGAGGTTGTCTTCAATTGTCTCGTCATCCTCATCCAGTTCAAATGCATGTCCGCAGTCGATACATACATAGCTGGTACCCGTATTCCATGCAGAATTTGCATCCTCTTTGTCTACCTTGGTGTAATAGGTTTCATTAAATGTAATGTAACGATGACCTGTACCGGTAGGAATTTCTGTTGCGGTCAGTTCAACCGGAACACTTTCTCCGCCGTAGGTAGCAGTTACCGCTTCTTTCGGCAGGCTGTCTTCGTCAAGTGTGTATCTCATTGCCTCGAGTTCTTCTGCTACCGCATTCTTGATATCCTCAACAGAATACTCTTTTGTAGTACCTTTGTCACCTACTTCCTCAAGCGGTGTCTCAACCAAAACTGTCGGATCGGTATCATCATCATCCATAGTCGCAGAGTCATATACCGTGATGACTACAGATGCCTTTGCCTGTGTAATTACGGCAGTCAGAGTGATTGTCTTGCTTTCACCATAAGGAACTGTTTCATCCTGATAGTCGAATGCAGCCAGCTCATAGTTTTCCGGAAGCTCAATGCTTTCTGCTTTTGCCTGGATATCTGCAGCAGGGAAGGTATAGCTTGATCCAACTTCTCCCACTTTAGAAAGTGAATCGGAAGCTACTTCCTGTGCCTGGTCACCCTCGCCGATTACTACAGAGATCACCAGCGTAGCAGGCTGATTCTTCTCCTGTGCATAGAAGGTAAGATCTTTGGATGCACCATAGGCAACTGTTTCTTCAGAATACACATTGTCAGCAAGGATATATCCATCGGTTAATTCAATTGCTTCTACTTTAGCCTGGATTTCCGCTGCGGTAAATGTAGCAGTTTCTCCCTCCGGTCCGTTTGCTGTCATTGTATCAGAGCCAACAGTCAGAACATTCTCGCCCTCACCCGCCTGAATCGTAATATTCAATACAGCAGGTAATTCTGCGATCTGCTTTTCTGCATCATAAGTTTTATCTCCGGTAGAACCATAGGCTACTTCGACATCTTCAAACTTGTTTTCTGCCAACACATAGCCTTCTTCCAGTGTCAGCCCTTCAACTGTTGTCTGGATATCCTTTCCACTGAAAGTATAGGGATCTCCTTTTTTGCCTTCATCTGTTGAAGACATGGTTGTACTTCCAACAGTTATGACCTTACCATCTTCTACAACTGCCTGAACTTCAATTTTCAGTGTTGCGTAAGCAGTTTCTTTTTCAGCAAAATAAGATACCTCTTTGCTTGCTCCATACTCCACAGTCTCAGCCTTGTAGGAATTACTATCGGAAAGTACATAACCTGCTGTTAATGTAATTCCCTTTACTTTTTCAGTAATCTCCGCTTCTGTGAAAGTGTAAGAGGTTTCCTCGGTCTCTACTGTATCGTCAGTCTCATCAATTGCTTCCGGTTCGTCAGCTTCTCCGGTTCCTTCTTCTTTCTTCTCGCGTACATGTGTAAGAGTATCTGTACCTACGATGTTTGCATCGCCACCTTCTCCATCCTTAATTGTGATCGAGAGTGTTGCAACGTCTTTCGGATCAATCTCTTCACCGTCTGTGTTCTCGTCGTCTTCACCTTCATTTGTAGTCTCAGCCTCATTCTCAACTGTCGTTTCGGCTTCGATCTTTCCGCACTCTGTACAACGTGTCACTTCGTACTCGTCTTCTGTGCAGCTTGCAGGAATCGTAACGGTTTCATTGGAGTGGCTTGTACCAGTCAGATGGTCCATATCGATCGTGCCAACGATGTTCGCACTCCACATGAACTCATCGTTATCATTTTCTTCATCACTGTTATAGTAAGAGTTATAGGATGGCTCATAATTGGTCTCAGCAAACTGATAGCCATAGCTGCTGTAGTCCGTCAGTTTTCCGAACTTCTTACCGGAGATAAATGCATAGTTTGTTGCTACAGAAACATACATCTTGCCGTCATCTTTGATCGTCATGTCAGCGATCGGCGGATTCTGTACGGTGATGCCGTTCGTTCCTGGATCTTCATTTGTCATGGTAAATGCAAGACCGCCAAGACCGTTGGACATATCACGTTTGCCGCTTACTTCGGTATACTCGATCAGTTTCACAACCTCACCGGTCTCCAGATCATAGGAGAGTACGCAGTTGGAAAGGCTGAAATAAATCTTTCCGTCATAATATGCACAGGAGATAGAGATGGAAGGATACTCTACTACGTAGTTTTCATGCTCCTCATACAGTTCTGCAATCAGTGCATTGTCTTCCAACTCGCCGCTTGTCGGATTGTATACCTGTCCATTGTTGAAATCAATCAGGCTTGCATAGGATTCACTGCCATCATCCATAGACTTATTGTCATGGTAAACAATTTTGTATTCTGTATCGGTAAACAGGCCTTCAAAGTCCATACTGAAATCATTATCTGCGGCTCTGCTGCCGGAACCTGTACCATCATCATCGTACTCTCTCATGATTTCCAGCAGATCGGTGGAATCATAGAGATAATAAATCTTATCACCAACCCAATACGGCTGGCTCTTTACAAAGGCAACCCATGCCTCTTCATAAGTCTGATCCGTTGCAATACCCTCATACAAGGTACGGATTTCCTTAAAGTTATCCTCGTACATCTCACGGCAGGAGGTATCACTGAACATGAAATACAGATGATTTACATTGCCGTCAGTCTCCACCCGGTCACGGTTCATACACTCTACATAGATATCCACATAGCAGGGATCTACATAGTACCAATTGCCGTCCAGTTTCACTGCGTTCCAGTAATGAGCTTCGCCAAACGGAGCTTCCTCGCCAAACATGGTAACATTGGCATCAAAGATAATCTTTACATAGTCGGCAATCGCAGCGCAGTTTTCGCTCCACTTGTAGTTGCCGTCTTCATCCTTTACCGGATTGCCTTCGTCATCCATTTCATAGTTCAGCTCTGTGTAGGATTTCCAGTTGGAAGCATCATCCAGATCCGTTGCTCCATCCTTCAGATAAATCTCCGGATGTGCACACTGCAGAAGATAAGCATATACATCCGCATAGCCGAAGCATACTGCTTTCTTATTCACAAATACGCCGACCTGATTGGAGCCCCACATACCTACGATCGAGGAAGCAAGAGATGCAGCCTGCTGCTCACCGCTGCCGTTTTCTTCGTCTACATCTACCATGAAAGCTTCTGCCTGTGCATTAGCCTGTGCTTCCGCAGTATCTTCATCAAAACCATAATTTAACAGGGCATCTTTCGCTGCATCATGCACCTGAGTTTTGATCATATTATATGCACAATTATACGCATAAGTATAAAGCTTGTTTTCTGCCGGTTCCGGCTCAACCATTTCATCCATGATGTAGTCCATGGCGAACTGGCAGTTGTTTGCAAGCCAGTCGTTGATGGCCAGGTACTCCTGCATTTCTGTCATACCGTCTTTGAGAACAGACAGAGCCTCGTTTCTTCCGGCAATGACCTCATCTTTGTATTCACTTACAGCAAACTGTGTACCCAGATAATACAGCTGAATGATACCGGAAAGTACATCGTATCCGATATAACCTGCCTGTGCATACTCTTCCGGAATGCTTGCCACATCCAGAAGGGAACCGATCGGGCTGGAATTTGTATCTCTGGTGGTGTTATACGGTACCTGAACACCGAACATATCTGCATTATCTTCATAGAGCTGCAGGTACTGTGCATACATGCCCAGCAGCTGCTGACTCTGCTCTTCGGTCAGATTGTATACGGTTGCGTTCTCTTCCAGCTCTTCAGCAGCCATGGCAACCATCGGATCCATCTCTACTTCTGCTGTGGTAACAGTACCATCAGAATCTGTCTCATATGTAACATCCACTGCACTGGCCATGTTGGTCTCAGCCAACACTTCCTCTGTGGTAGCGGTCACTTCTTCTTCCGAAACATTGTAGCGGGACAGATCTGTCGTGTCATTGTAGCCATTAAAGATTGCATCTTTAATCGCAGCTTTCAGCCCACTGTAATCTGCAGTGCTGCTTTCCTCATCTTCTGTCAGTGAGGAAATGATCCTGGCAGATGCCAGATTTGTCTCAGCGGTCACACTCAGTGTGATCTCGTCGGAAGCGGCAGCTGATTCCGCAGAATCCTCAGGTGCTGCTGAGACAACCATCGCAGTAGGTGTCATACTGCTTACCACCATGGCAAATGCGATAAAGCCGGCGGTAAGCTTCTTGGCATATTTTTTCATTTTCTTACCCTTTCCTTTAAAAATGAAATTTGATTGTTGCGTTGGATTTTTCCATCTGAACCGGATGAATGCAGTTTCAGAAACGTTTTTACGGACCGTGCCTCCATGCAGACACAGCGCAAATTCCGATTTTGCATACCGCATTCAATAGTTCCATGCTCTCAAAAATCCAATATCTCAGCCAGTAAAGTCTCCTTCTGCCACATGCTTATTAAATTCTTAGTATACACTGGCTTCGTTCTTATTGGCTGAAATATTGGATTCTCAGACTGAAATTATCCCTGTTCACATGAAAAACCCAAGTAATTAATAGTTACTTCGGATTCACCGGATCTGCACCGTTCCGATGTCCCCCTCTCTCATCCGAAGTCCCCCTCAGACAGAGTTCTGGTATCATCGCTTTACTCTTGCAAACAGAAACTGTTCATTTATTAAGACATTCATGTTCTGTTCGGGCATTTCACGTGCGATGCACCTTAACATTAGGTTACCACGATTTGGGAAATATATCAAGTAATAAATCAAAGAAGTTACATGAAGTTGCCGTATCGGTTACTGTTCAGGTGTCACAGGAAACAGCTGTACAAAAACAGAATCTCGAAAGCAGACCCTTGAGATCTTACTCCTCAAGCAATGCGATCACCAGTTCGCACAGATCGTTGGCTGTCCGCACCGTCCTCAGACGGGAGGCCGGTATCTCCAGATCGAAGGTATCCTCCAGTTCCCCGAGCATGACAAAAACCTCCACGGAAGACAGCCCCAGGTCTCCAAACAACTCCGTTTCTTCTGTGACAGTCTGCTCAGTTTCTGTAGAGCTTATGATTACCTCCAGCACTTTTTCCTTTACTTCCTGTACTGTCATCTATGCATTTCCTCCCATTCTGTCATGACGGATCAGTTTTCCTGATGCCGTCTTTTCCAGCGGTATCTCTGAAAATTCTGTTTTTTGTATCTGTTTATAGAGCGGCACACTTTCATTATAGTTTTTCACAGCATTTTGAATGATTTCTCTTACAGCTTTCTTTTCTTTCTCTGTGCTGTTCTTCGAATACTGCGGATAAATCCAGGCGGTAATCCGGTTTTCCTTTTCCCCGACTCTGATTTCTCTGATTTCCCTGCAGGCGGCAAACCGGCTTTCAATCTCCTCAGGGCTCACATTTTCCCCGTTGGAAAGAATGATCAGATTTTTCTTTCTCCCGATCAGGTACAGATACCCATCCTCATCCTGCCAGCACAGGTCTCCGGTGGCATACCATCCATCCCTCAGCACCTCTCCGGTACTTTTCTCGTCCCCGTAATACCCCATCATCACCGATGCGCTGCGCAGATACAGTTCTCCGTCCACAATCTTGACTTCCATTCCTTTCGGCGGTTTGCCGATAGTATCAGGGCGATCCGGCGTCATCTCCCACAGAAAACCGATCCCTCCGGCCTCGGATGCGCCGTATCCCTGCAATACTGTAATCTTCCGGTCCAGAAACGTTTGCAGCGTTTCACTTTCAAATGTGGCACCGCCGCAGTGAATGCTGCGCAGTTTCCAACCCAGCGCACTCCCGTTTTGTCCTCCCTTTTTTACTTTCCTTGCAAGCATCGGCAGCATGGACGGCACAACCGCCACATAATCCGGCTTCATTTCCTCCAGACAATGGTAGAAATATTTCAAATCATCAGCAATACAGATCGTGATTCCAAGATACATGGTATTCAGAATCATTACAAATCCGGCCATATGATGAAACGGCAGGACTGCCAGAAATGCTTCAAAATGCCGGTCATTGATTTCGCTTGCAATTCCCGCAATCATACCGCTCTCCGACATCATCACCGCTTTGCTTTTGTCCGTAGTCCCTGAAGTAAAAAAAATACAGGAGAGATCTTCCGGTTTTCTTCTCCGAATACGCAGTTGTTCGCTCTCCCAAGCTGCAGGATCCATCCGAAGGGATTCCCGCTCATACGAATCAGCCATGGGAATTTTCCGCAGATGATCCGCACAGTTCATCCGGCAAACCGCCTCTCCGGCCATATCATCATATACGATCGCATCCGGTTCTACCCTCTCAAATAGTTCCTCCAATGCATCTGCCGGCAGTTCCCGGTCGAAAAGTACCGCCACAGATCCCGACCAGAATACAGCACAGAGTGTTGCCAACCATTCCCAGCTGTTTCTTCCCATAATGCCGATTTTCTTTCCGCCAAGCCCATTGTGCAGAAAATATGCGGATTTTTTGCGGATCTGCGCGAAAAAGGCTTCTGTGGATATCTCCATCACTTTTCCGTCTTTCCGATAACGGATCAGGCATTTTCCCGTAAGCTTATGTTCCATCTGCTCCAAAAGCTGTCTCATCGTCTCCGTCATTTTGTTATTCTCACCTTCCGCCGTTTCTTTTTCCATCGCTTCCATTTTCTTTTGCCAAAAACCAGTATAAGATACATCAGGTACATAACCACGCATCTTCCGCAAAAACCAAGGATCACGCACAGCCACGGCTGATCCGGAAAGATCCATGCCAGACGATGCCACGGAAAAATAATCTTCTCATAGGCGTGCAGGCATACCACCCAGATTGAGCAAAAGCCAATCTCCTCGATTACAGCCGTCACTTTCCCGCCATCCACCCGGTTTTTCCAGCCGGCATACAGGCGAAGGAGGAGAAATCCCACACAAAAAGATCCTGCCAGGTCGAGTAGTCCAAAACGCCAGATCCCTGCAACCATATTGACTTCTCCGAATGCCGCAGCAGCGGTGCCAAGTATGAGCAGCCCCCACATCCAGACCGGCAGCTTTTTCTCCAGCAGATTGCGTTTTCGGATCTGGTCTCCTGCGGCCAGGTATCCAACAGCCTGCAGCCCCATCGGAAAGCAGAAAGGCCAGACCTTCGACAGCCGAATCAGTACAAAGCTGCAAAGAATGCACAAAAGAATCATCACTGCCTGAAGATTTTCCGATCGGAACTGCATAATCTGGTTGTACAGGATCCATCCTCCAAACAGAGCCAGAAGGAACCAGAGAATACTGACGGACTCGATCGGAATTCCAAGAAAGCTGCCGCCGCCCTCCGCATTCAGCCCAAACAGATAGGTCAGAATCAGTTCTCCTCCATGTTCCAGAAAAGAGCGTTTTTTTCCGATTGCAAGCAAAAGCTTTGTTGCCAGAACCGCCGCAGCGGTCAGATAATAGGGACGCAGCAACAGCTTTTTTTGAATGGAAAAGCATTTCCCGGGACTTCGCCGATAGAATCCGAACCCACTGATCATGAAAAACATTGCGATGATACCGCCGCCCAGCACACTGCCCGCTCCCGCGAACAAACCATACCCATGCCCCGGAGAATAAAACAGGTTCACGGAATGTCCTGCCACAATCAGGATCATTCCAAGCCCCCGCGCAAGATGAAAATATCCCAGACATTCACTTTTCCGCTGACGCTGTTCCATACACATGAACTCCTTTATTTTATCTTTTTGATCACTCCAAGCAGCTGTCTGCGAAATGCAAAAAGCAGAACTGCCTCCAGTGCCAGAATCACGTAGCGAAGAGAATTCATACGGTACATGGCAAGGGAAACAAAGGTCAGAAGGATCACTACAACCGCCGACAAAAGCAGCAATTTTACCGGGAACACTGCTTCCCTTACCTGATTCTTCCTGCAAGCCCTCTTCATCAGCAGGAAATGCAGCCAGGACAGCAGTAAATAGCACACAAGTGTCGTCCATCCGGCGGCAAGATAGCCATACCGGGGAATATAAACTGCATTCAAAATCACATTTGCTGCGGAACAGAGAATCGAAATCGCCATGATTCCTCTGTTCTCATTGAAATACATTTCCACGCTCGCAAACAGCATGTACAGAAAGACAAAAAACACACTGGATGCGACCGGAGGAATGATCCAGATGGCCTCATAGTATTCCCTGGTCGCCATGATTTTGACCAGATCCGGAGCAAACGCACTCATTGACAGTGTGGCAGCTCCGATCAGAAGGCACAGGACGCCCATTGTGTTTCGAATTTCTCCATACTGTTCTGCCTTCAGCTTTTTATACAGCCAGGGATGAAATGAACCATTGATCGCCGATACCAGAAGCTGCATAATCGTCGCTGCCGAATAGGCCACACTGTAGATGGCAGCTTTTCCGCTGCCTTCATAGTAATTAATCATAATCCTGTCGGACTGATTCAGTACAGATTGTGAAACATAATAGAAAAACAGCGGAAGATTAAATTCCAGTGCAAATTTCCAGTAGTCTTTCTTATAAAAAGTCTTTCCCCGCCGAAACAGCACCACCATAAAAATCAGTCCGAAAAAAGCCTGCACAAGAACGGATGCAATAATGCGTGCCTCCGCGCGATATGCGGTATTTAAAACGGCAATTACCGCAATCAGCGGATTCAGAATGGTGCTGATCATCGTCACAATCACCGGGTACCGATACCTGAAATCAAAGCGCTCCCGGTTCGTCCAGAGCATCAGCGGTGAATGAAAGAACAGCTGAACAAACATCAGCGCCATAAGCAGACTGCTAAGTCCCGTCAAACGATTGATCGGCCGGTGAAACAGTACATACAGTGCTGCAGAGATGCATGTCAGGATCATAATCAGTCCGAGCATCGACGAAGTATATCCGTCCTTATCCTCTTCGTTGCGGATCAGCCCATTATTAAATCCCTCATAGGGAATCTTCAGAGATGTAAAAAGCAGAAAGATTTCAAACCAGGCAAAATAGACGTTACAGACTCCGTATTCCTCACTTGTCAGCAGTCTGGTAAAGATAGGCACTGTAAGAAACGCGGTTCCTCTCTGCAGGAAGTTACAGATGGTAAACCATACGGAAGTCCTGGCAGCGCTGGACATCTTCCGATTGGTACTTTTCAGTTTTGTTTTCACAGCATCATCTCCTGTTATGGCTGTTTTTGGATTTTTTGCTCTGCAAATAAAAAGCCGATCCAGAATCCAAAGGGAACTGAGATAGGGTTGGCAAATGCCGATTCACTGCTGCTGGAAATCAAAAGATACAAAAGTAACAGCAGTGCTGCTGCATAGGCTCCTTTGTGCCATTTCAGAGTTTTCACCTTTTTCACAAAAATCACGAGCGCCCCGATAAATGCCGCAAAGCCAAAGCAGCCGCACTGGCCCAGAATCATCGGCCAGAAGGTATCCGAGACAAAGTCGTGATAATTTGGTGAAAGTCCCCACACGCCGGCCATCCGGTACATCCCATATACGGGCGAGTACGGATCCGTGGAAAATGCTGAACCGTAGGTTCCCCATCCCGTTCCAAACGGAAAATGGTCGATGGCAAGAAAAGGTGCTCCGATGGTAAGTACCGCCCGGGCAGATTCCACTCCCATCATATAATAGTAGCTGACAATCTGATAGATCGCCGCGGCGGCAGCGATTGCAACCACACAAAATGCTGCTGCTTTTACTTTTGTGCTGATCTTCTGACGCTTATAAAATACCAGCAAAAAGATGACTACAATGCAGGCTGCCGCACCCATCGATTTTACTCTCCGGGTACTGATCATGACAAATGCCAGCATGGCAAGCGGAAGGATAATCCGCTTTTGCTTTTCTTCATAGTACCACAGATAAATCGCAGAGAGAAACACACACTCTCCCACCAGAATCGTATAGGCAGAATAGAACAGTTTCACCGCCCTCATGCCCGCGCGGGTTTCCGTAGAAAAGATCCCAAAGCAAAGATCCACGATGCAAAGGACAAACAAAATCAGGGTAATCCAGTTGAGCACCGGCCACAGTTTCTGCTTCAGGCTGGAAAAATCCAGCTCTTCCCTGGCAAAAAGCAGAAACGAAACACCGCAGGCAAGGAAAAATTTCAGATTGACATAAGCATCCTTGGCGGTATTTGCAAGCGGCTGATAGTGATAGCGGAAATATCCACCCCACCCGAACATCCAGAATGCGGCAAGAAAAGTGAGAAAGAGACGATTCTCCCTGGTCCATGTAAAGGTTCTCTTCTTACAGATCAGATCCAGAAAGAAAGCCGGAAAAAATAAAAAGGCGAATGCCTCATCCAGATAGGAAAATGTTGTAAACCACTGCTGCAGACGGTTCTGCAGCAAAAATAAAAGGATCAAAACCAGGCACAGTCCGGTTTTTCTCGCCGTTACAGATTTACTATTGCTCATACTTACTACCTCTGTTTTTTTCTCTCGCTGTGTTGTTCTTCTTCCCATTCGTAGGACGACCGTACCGGCAGAATTGTCTCAAAGCTTTCCGAAAGCTTTTTCTGAACGGAGTCAAAATCAATTTCCATCTTGCTGTCATTCAGACAAACCGCATGATATCTCCCGCTTTGAATACTGCTGCAGATCCCCTCGATATCGTCCTCCCACAGTTCAAAATGCCGTCCCCAGCGGATACTTCGCGGGACAAACATGCCCTCACAGATCTGCCAGCATTTCATCAGCCAGTGCGTCAGATCCGATTTCGAGCGGAACCGGTTGTGGCTGCACTGATCCAGCAGTTCCCCCTCCTCCTGCCACACTTTGACAAAAGTGCTTTTCCGGTAAGAAGTAGGAAGATGAGAGTCCCGAAAACAGGAAAAATACTGAAACGGGACCAGACAGAGATTCCGAACAAGTTCTTTTCCGTATTTCAAAGTAAAAAATTTACGCCAGTTCCTTCGCATTACCTCTTTTTTTTGAAAATGACGGTTGATCAGAGAAAAGTTGTTGATCAGCATGTGCGGCAGACAGTCCTCGGGCCCTGGTGCCGTCGCGAGATCCATCAGCGCCATTTCGCAGGGAAGACCATCACGGAAGAAATCCTCCGGTTTCACCGGTGACGTCAGAAACATATCATCGTTGAACAGAACAAAGTGCTCAGCAAGATCCGGAATTCTGTGAAGATGGAGTTCTATAACATTGGAATTAAACGTCGGCAGATCGTTTTCCGGAATATAATCGCTGTGTTTTACCAGCCGCAGTTTGGGGTGCCGCAGATTCATCCAGGCTGGAACCTGCCCGTTCGTCACAAAAAAGATACGGTGTACCCATGGAGCATAGGTTTCCACGCCCCGGAACCAGTAGCGCATCAGATCCCAGTCCCGATACCGGTTTTCACTGTTCCCGTTATTGACAGACTGCGGACAGTATCTTGCTCTCTCCTGCTGCCAGGCAGGATCTGAGCCGTCTACCCAAAGTACAACAAAATCGATCGGCTGTTCCATCTCGTCACATTCCTCTCTATGCAGTATAAAGTTTCAGCAGTTTACCCGCATACTCCTCCAGAGAATCAAATTTTACTTCCCGGCAGGCCGGACGAAACTGTTCCGGTTCGCTGCTTTCCCAAATGATACGGATTTTTTCCTTTAGCTGCTCCGTGTCCCCGGCCCCGACAAGCCATCCCGTCCTGCCGTTTTCAATCAGTTCCGGAATTCCTCCCCGTAAAGTACCAAGAACCGGTGTTCCGTTCATCATACTTTCCATAATCGAGAACGGACAGTTTTCATTACATTCTGAAGGGCATACAGAAAAACGGGCCCGGCGAATCGTCCTCTCCAGAGCTTTTCCTCTTAAGAAACCGATGTTCTGAACATTGGGAATATCCCGGATCAGTCCGTCCAATGGACCGCTCCCTGCAAAGACAAACGGAATCTGAGGAAGCTCTCTGCATGCTTCCAGAAGCGTCTCAATTCCCTTTTCCCTCGAATATCTTCCGAAATACAGGACATAATCGCCTCTCTCATCGGAAACATAGGGCACCGGTTTTACAAAATTCCGCAGCTGTACCGTCTTTGATGCCAGCATCGGATTCGTATCCAGAGCCCGTTTCATAAATGCAGAAGGACATACGATCACATCGATCACCTGATAAACTTTTCGGTAGTTCCAGTACCATCCTTCCATCGCTCCCAAAACACTGCGGAGTACGGAATTGTGAATACACCGCTCGCGGATGCAATTGCCAAAACCTCCGGTAAGACAGGCTTCGCAGGCCTGATTTTTGGACGGCTGATACATGTAGTGATTCGGACAGACCAGCTGAGAATCGTGTGCCGTATAGACTACCTTCACCTTTTGCTGTTCTTTTTTCCGGTATTCTTCCACTGCCAGAAGGATCGACGGTGTCAGCTGATAATTAAAATTGTTAATGTGTACCACATCCGGACGAAATTCCCTCAATATCCGCGTCATCTTTTTCTTCGCCTCCGAAGAACAGATGATTTTCCAGGGATTTTTCAGGTTTGCCAATTTCCCTTTTTTGTGAAAATCCATTGTATCTGTATACAGATTCCACTGGTTTCCCACGACCTGATCCGGGTGATACATGCCAAAATATTCTACTTCGCAGCCTTTGGAAGACCAGTAATCTCCCAGCTGAAACATATATGTTTCCGCCCCTCCTGCCGGGTGCAGAAACTTATTTACCATAAGAATTTTCAATCAATACGCCTCATTTTCCATCCGGCTGTCAGGCCGGTCAATGAATCATTTTTCTTTTTCATACAGCTTCAGTGTCTCTTTTGTGATCTCATCCCAGTGATACCGGTCACATACATATTCGCTCACGTGGCTGCGGCAGCTCTCCACCAGTTCCGGCAGATGGCAAAGCCTCTGCAGCGCTCTTGCCAGGTCTTCTGTGTTCCCTTTCTGAAACAGATAACCAAACTTATCCACTACCTGTGCGCACTCTGGAATATCAGAACATAAACAGCAATTGCCATAACTCATCGCCTCCAAAAGGCTGATTGGCATCCCTTCCAGTTCCGATGGCAAACAATAGAGATAACTGTTGGAATACAGTTCATCCAGAAGTTCTCCCGAAACAAACCCGGTAAACAAAATACGTTCATCCTTCTCGGCCATTTTCTGCAGTTTTCTGTAAAAAGCCTCCGTATCCGAAGGACCTCCGGCGATTACCAGCTTTTTATTCGTATCAACCCTGGAAAATGCTTCAATCAGACTCTCAAGTCCCTTTTCCGGTACGATTCTACCAAGGTAGAGAATATAATCATCTTTTTTGAGGCCCCAGAGTCTTGTAATCTGCTCTGCCTTCCGTTTTACCGGTTTGTCAATTCCATTTGGAATCAGAACCGTTTCCCTGTTATAGTGTTCCAGAAAATACTGCTTTGCAGATTTGCTCAGAACAATGATCTCATCCGCATACGCTGCCGCAGTCTTTTCTCCATGCTTCAGATACCAGGAGGCAATTTTCCCCCATTTACTGCGCTGCCAGTCCAGTCCATGGATTGTCACAACTGTACGGATTCCCCAAAAATGCGGCACCGCTGCCATCGCAGCAGGGCCCTCGGCATGGTAGTGAATACAGTCATATTTTCCGAATATGGCACAAAACGTGGCCGCAGCGGATCCCACCATTGCTGAAACACCCTTCACATTCGGAACCAGCAGTTCCCGAATGTGAACTCCCTTATAATCCCATTTTCGCTCCTTGTGGCACGCATCTTTGGTTCTCTCCCGGCATTTCCGGTAGTTATACAGTGTTACATCATGCCCCAGTGCAGCCATACGCACAGCCAGAGCTTCCACTGCGACTTCAATTCCTCCTGCTCTGGATGGAACCTGCTTGTGTCCGATCATTGCAATTCTCAAAGCCAAACGACCTTTCTTTTCCTGATTAACTCATCCGGTTTTTAATAGTATAACTTTGAGTGTAACTGATTCCTTTGTATTTGTCAATCTGTCCCGGGCTCACCAGCCCGGTCTCCAGCTTAACTTTATCTCCGGATCACCACCGGTGAGATTTCTTCCCGCTCAAAAAGAAAGCTAATTGCATTTAACATAGCGGTTGGTCCACAGTCATATTCTGACAATTGATAATGAAGCGGATTTTTCATACTGTATTCTCCTTTTGATTCTATGAAAAAAAGCCTCTGATTTCCTTGCCTCCAGAAGCTTTTCTCTGTTTGTTGCTTATCATGTTGCTCTATTTATTTTGCTCTCTGAACGTGATCGCTCCGGTTTCCGGATCCATCGCGTCCACGATCGCCAGAGATTCCAGATGATAACCCAGGTTTCGTATCACACGCCCGCCGCTCTGAAATCCTTTCTCGATTGCGATGCCAATTCCCTCCAGCGTCGCGCCGGACTGCTGTACGATCGAAATCAGTCCCTGCAGCGCACATCCGTTTGCCAGAAAATCATCAATAATCAGGACGTGATCTTCCGGGCCAAGAAACTTTTTGGAGACAATTACCTGATTTTTACACTTATGAGTGAAGGATTCCACCTCCGTAATATACATATCCCCTTCGATATTAATACTCTTCGATTTCTTTGCGAAAACCACCGGAGCATGAAAGTATTCCGATACCACACACGCGATCCCGATTCCGGATGCCTCAATCGTCAGAATCTTATTGATTGGCGCATCGGCAAAGCGCCTCTTCCACTCCTCACCCATCTGTTTAAACAGATCAATATCCATCTGATGATTCAGGAAACTATCCACTTTCAGGACATTTCCTTCCTTAACAATCCCATCTTTTTGAATCCGTTCCTCCAAAAAGTTCATTGTGATTTTCCTCCGTCGTAACCATTCTAATTATTCGATCTCATCACCGTCCAGCTGATAGCTGAATAGATATCGATATTATAATAATTCCCTCCCAAAAAATCAACTCTTTGCCGGAATTTTCTAAACATTGGCGGTGGGGCCCGAACGCCAATCCTGAAACAGATTCCATCACAGACTGAGGAAAGTCTGCTTATGAAATTCTGTTTGAGACTCGGCTGTATTTTTTATCTCTCTTCTAGACAAAACATGCATGGAACGATATAGTAATATTGTATTCCCATGTTTAACATGCACAGAATTTGTTTTTCTGAATGTGTGCATTTGGCGCTGCAGATATTACAATCCATAAATCTTCATTGCTGTGAAGGAGGAGTTTAACATGTACACAGATTCTGCTTATTATCACAATCGCCGTTCCGGGTTTAAAGACAAAACACATCCTCTTTTTGTAGAAAGCTGCGGTACCTATCATCTGTTTACGGTTCCTAAGCTGCCCACGCATCGTCCAAAAGGCAGACTGGATTATCAGATCTTATATATCGTTTCCGGAAAAGGGCATTTTTTTATCCAGGGGGAAGAAAAAACGATATCCGCCGGAAATATGGTGATCTATCGTCCCCGGGAAGAGCAGCGCTATTATTATTACGGCGCTGATCAAACCGAAGTTTTCTGGGTTCATTTTACCGGAAATGACGTCAAAAACATCCTTCAGAACCATGGTATCACAGACGATCTCCATATCATTCACTCAGGCACATCTCTGGAGTATAAACATCTTTTTACTCAGATGATTCAGGAACTGAAGCTGTGCAGGGCGGATTATGAGGAACTGCTGATAAATTATTTTAGTCAGCTGTTGATTTCGCTGCACCGCGTTCTGCTTGGCAAATCAACAAGAAGTCATCAGTTACTTGCAAATGAGATGGATGCTGCCGTACAGTATTTCCATTCCAACTACAATAAACCGATCAGTATTGAAGCTTATGCCTCCGAGCACAATATGAGTATCAGCTGGTTTATCCGCAGTTTTCGTGAATATACCAACACGACGCCCGCCCAGTATATTCTCTCTCTGCGCATCTCAAATGCGCGGACGCTGCTGGAAAATACCTCCTATAATATTTCCGAAATTTCGAATATCATAGGCTATGACAACCCTCTGTATTTCAGCAGACTTTTTAAGAAGCAGTGCGGAATGTCCCCGTCCGAATTCCGAAAACAGCTGCCCTGATGACAGGACAGCTGTTGCTCTATCTTAACCGGAAGCTTCCCTCCAAAAGTACATTCGCGGCATTATCCCCAACCTGAACCACAAATTCCCCCGGTTCCACATGCCACTCATATTCCCGATTCAGGGTTCTTAGCTGCCTTCTGCCAAGCTCCAGATTCACGCGGCAGCTTTCTCCCGGATAAAGTGCCTTCTTTTTAAAACCGGCGAGTTCTTTCAGCGGTTTTACTGTGGATGCATATCTGTCTCTCACATACAGCTGCGCAGTTTCCTCTCCATACTGATCTCCTGTATTGGTAACCGTAAAGGAAACTCTGACGGTATCCCCATGTTCCACCTCCAAAGCGCTCTTATTTCCATCTTCGATCACCAGGTCACGATAGGAAAATGTCGTGTAGGTCAGACCGTAACCAAACGGATACAGAGGTTCCCAGTCTGTTTCCACATAACGCAGTCCGCCTCCCGGGAGTCGATTATAGTTGCACGGAACCTGTCCCACAGTCTTCGGGAAGGACATCGGCAGGCGGCCGGAAGGTGCTGTTTTTCCAAAAAGAACTTCCGCGATCGCTTCTCCTCCTTTTTCTCCGGGATACCAGCATTCCAGAATCGCCGGAATGTGTTCCTGTTCCCAGCCAAGTGACAAAGGTCTCCCATTTTGCAGCACCAGTACAATCGGCGTACCTGTCTCCTGCATTATTTTCAGGAATTCCAGCTGTTTTCCAGGCAGGATCAATTCTGCTCGATCCAGGTTTTCTCCGCAGGTTTCCACCGAATCTCCCAGACATACCACAGCCACATCCGCCTCCTGGACAAGCTTCTTTGCTGCATCCGGATTTTCCCGGCCTCTGTTGTATCCCAGAATCACACGGGCACCCCTCGCATCATTGCGAAATTCCAGCCGGATCTTGTATTCTTTTCCAAGTTCAAAAGAAAAATCCACCAGCAGATCCTGCTGATTCTTCTTTCCCCATGTATCAATCAGAAGCTGCCCGTCCACATAAAGACGCATGCTGTCCTGTCCGGATATGCCAAGGCATCCGCGGAAATCTTCCAGCCCTTTGACTGTTCCGGTCCAGACAACACTAAAACAGTTGGCCTCCAGTTCCGGATGTGGTTTGGCATAGATCCAGTTAAACTGAATCATCGGATCTACCCGTGTTACCACCGGTTCCCCTTCCAGGTCCCAGCCATTGTAGTATCTTCCCGTCAGACCCGGGGTTCCCTCTTCACTTTCCAGCCATCCCGGATGGAACGGAACGATTCTTTCCCCCAGATAGCTGCAGCCTTTTTCATAGGAAATCTCCGCAGTTTCTCCGGCAAACTGTCGTATTCCGTCCAGTACAGTGACCATATGGGATTTCTCAAAGTTCGTACAATAGTCTCCCAGCGCAGGCTCCATGGCCCCCGGGCCAACAACAGCAATCTTCTTCCCGTCACCTGACAGAGGCAGCAGCTGATCCTGATTTTTCAGCAGACAGATTCCTCTTCTGGCAATTTCCAGTGCCGTCTCCTGATGCTCCGTGCAGTTTGCTGTTTTTTCATACAGCCCTTCGTTCACATAAGGATGCTCAAACAATCCAAGTTCAAATTTCAGGCGAAGTACCCTGCTGCATGCCTGATCCAGCGTTTCCATACGCATTTTTCCATCCCGGAGCAGCTCCTTGATTCCGTCCATCCACTCTTCATGGGTAAAATCATACAACTGCAGATCCACACCGGCTTCCATTCCCTGCCGTATTGCTTCCGGCTTACTCTCTGCTGTGTAGTGGCTTCCATATAATCTGGATACTGCTGTCAGATCCGATCGGACGAACCCGCGCATGCCATACTGTTCCCTAAGCACACCGGTCAGAAGCTCCCGATCCGATGCCACCGGCTGACCGTCGATGGAATTGTACGAGCACATGGCATCCCACGCGCCTCCTTCCACATAAGCCTGTTCAAAGACAGGCAGGCACCACGCATAGACATCATGCCTTCCAAGCGCAGCCGGTGCGCAGTTCAGTCCGCCAACCGGTGTGCCATATCCCACATAATGCTTTGGTTCCGCTGCCACGGTATCCGGTTCCTTCAGGCTGTCCCCCTGCATCCCCTTTACCGTTTCCCTCGCAAACTCTCCGCAAAGATAGGTATCCTCTCCAAAAGACTCTTCCACTCTTCCGTAACGGGGATCCCGCGTCAGATCCATCACCGGACTGAATGTTTCATGCACACCGTAAGCTCTGGCCTCCGCTGCAATGCAGTGACCCATTTTTTTCCCCAGCTCCGGCTCAAAAGTCCCGGCCAGCATGATCTGCTGCGGAAAGCATGTTGCTTTCTCATCAAAAAAACCGTGAAGTGCCTCTTCGCTGAACAGGAAAGGAATTCCAAGCCTGGTCTCCTCCACCGCATAGCGCTGCAGAGCATTCGCTATCACAGGATTGGCTCCCCGAAGCTGTACACTTCCCACACTCATTCCTTTCATGGATGTTTTCATTGCATCCCAGTCGATTTCCTCTACACTGCCCTCCGGCGATGTTTTGCAGAAATCAAAGGTAAAAAACTGATCGGTCTGAAGTATTTTTTCCTCTGTTGTCATTCTCGCGATCAGATCTGCAATGCGGTCCTCCACCGGAGCTGTGTTGTCTTTGTATCGTTCCATATGAATTAGTCCTTTCACCTCCTGTATCGAGGCTATAGTCAAGCCATTCTTTCTGCGCTGTTCTCACCGGATGACAAAAGCTGAACGCTTCGGAAGATTGTCTTTGCAGGCTCATCCTCTGCCAGCCGGCGAACCAACAATGTCAGTTCGAGTTCCTCTCCCCGGTGAAATCCAAAGGTACGCAGATCTTTCCTCATCGCAACATTATTCTCTTTAGGTCCTACAACCGGAATTCCATTGATCTGTATGGTCCAGTCGCCTGCAAGAGCTTCCGCTCGTATGAGCAGATAGGGATATTCCGGAAGATATTTCCACGGAAGAGGGTAGGTAAGTCTTCCATACTCGTCTCCTTCTTTTGCAGAAAGGCATAACTCTTCCTTCTCTGCATTTGTCATCGCCATAAAGTTTTCTGCGCTCACCCAAAATTCATGCTCAACGCTTCTTAGGACACCCGTTTCGCTTTCTGCGGTAACCCGTACTCTATACCGGTGACCGGTTTCCAGAATCCTTTCCGGAATCAAAAATGGCTGTTCCGTTTTTCCGGTTGTTTCATAAAGAATCTGATTTTTCTCAAAAAGCTGGCATCGATATCGATATCCGTAAGTAAGTCCTCCGATCTCAACATTCTCGTGGCATCCGATGACATCGGAAATCATCCAGAAATCCTCGAATGAGTCTGCAGTCTCCATGGTCTTGTCTTCTGCTTTTTCTTTTTCAGCATCCGCTGCAACTCCCTCTTTCTCCGTCCGTATTCCGGGCTCACGCAAAGCCATATCTGCCGGGTATAGGCCGACATACGACCATTCTGTTTTATTCGATGCGTATACTTTCAGAAACAACCGATGTACGCCATTGCACACTTCACTTAATGAAATGTCGCCCATTTCCACAACTTCCGCTCTTCCTGTAGCGCACAGGTGACTGCTTCCAAGTTTTTTCCCATTTTTCATGGAATCCCCGTCTGCCCATAATTCCAGATCCAGTTCTCCGGATGCACCATAATAGACATACATATGGGAAGCATGATCTCCCAGATCGCAAGTTCCAAGTTCTACCAGCATGTTCCCTTTTCCCTGAACCTGATTGCCTCCCCGTGCAGCAATCCCGGCCATCTCACAGCCAACTGCATTGGATGGCTCACTTTCTCTCAGATTTTCATCCACACAGCTCACCTTGTAATACCAGGTTCCGGCAAGCGGTTTACCGTCAAAATTTCCCGATACGTCCAGATAAGACAAGGTATCCCGGTACACATAAGTGACCAGAGACTGCGGCCCCGTCTCAAAATCCGGTGTATTTCCACGATAGATTCGGTACCACAAAAGGTCTCCGTCACAGGCATTCCATCTCAGACGCATCGCTCCGTCTTTTCTCAAAACCGGTTTTTCCGGATTCTGTAACGATGTAGCTGCAAGGTGACTTAAGGCAGCACACAGCTGTGGTGCAGTGGACGGGTATCTCGCTGTTGTTTCCCCGCAGGAAGCCTCCACATAGTATTCTACCACACCTTCCGGTAATTCCGAAACAGCGATTCTTGTCCCGTAACAGCCATTCACCCGATGTTCCAGCGTCTGCACTCTCCACTTTTCATTCCCCGCTTTCCGGTACCACAGCTGCACTTTTCGTTCTCCTGTTCCACCGAGCACAGCAACCGAAATATCCCAGTGGCTCTGTTTTGTGATCGCAGTCACAGGGGAAACCATCAATACCTGCATCTTTGGAAAACCACTCATCTCATACGGCATTTCCTCTCCGTCATACGGTCTTTCCTGCAGTTCCCCGATTCTCTTCAGATACCATTCCTGTACATAGCGGTTTTCGATACTAAACAGATTTCCCTGGGTAGAGATATCATCAATTCTTCGAACGAAGCACTGCACAAAAGTGGCAAATTCTCTGTTGAGTTCTTTCGCATCCATACTTTCGATCTTCTCGTCCAGTCGGCAGAATGCTTTCACAGCCAGAATCCGGCAATACAGCTTTCTGAGCCGTTCCGCAAAAGAACGATCTTTTGTTTCTGCGATTGCCCTTTCAATTACAGATAACTGTTCCTCTGCCTTTAAAAGGTCAACACCCCGGTCTTTTCCGGAGGGAAGCGGTGTGCACAGACACTCTGAGGCGTTGGTTGCAAACGCTTCGTTTTCATTGATAATATCAGTCATTTTCTCCGCAGCCTCTGCTCCGTAACATTTTCTTGCATAGCGTTCATAAGCTGCACGGGAATTACACAGCTGGTTCTCGTTATCCCATGGAGCCTCTGCAATGTAGGAAAGCTTGGCATCAACACCATCCGAAAGTCTCCAGGTCAGCGTCATAAGGCCTTTCATGTTTTTGCTGCGTTTCTGGTAATCCGCAATCGTACTGCTCAGCAGTGTATGATACGGGGCAAAATGAATGGAATCGTCATAATCCCGTTCAGACCATGGGCATCCCCAGAACTCTCTGTCCCCATAAATTGTTCCGTCCGGAATTCGGTCATTGACGCTGTGTCCGGAAATCGGAGCCGCTATGACATCCTTTGGCAGACCAATCACCGTATCCGGATCCAGGCCCCATCCGGATACCGCTATGCGGGTATTGGAGGCTTTTTCCCTGAAGGTTTCATAAGCCCTGTAAAAAGCACGATTCCAGACATGGAAATTCGGAGAATTCTCAGACCGGTACAACAGCAAATAATCCAGATCCGGATAATCTGTGATAATCTGATGAATTCTCGCATCCACAACCCGAAAATCGTCTGCCTTCTGTCCTTCTTCTCCCATAATCAGATTCCAGTCCAGCCCAAGTCCGATTTTCACTCCGCGTGTGTGGGCATACCGAATAACAAACGCCATCTCAGAACTGCCTTTTTGAAACACTTCCGGATTGTCCAGACAATCATTATGCAATGCTGCATCTGCTCCGAAATCGTAATCATCAAATACTTCTTTACCGCCAAACAGGTACTCATCTACTTTCCATCCTTTGATGCCCCATGCATGCGGTTTTGAAACTGTGGCATTCCAGTTGCGGGACATTTTCCCGTCCAGCATATAATTGTGAAACATTTCGTTGTGACCAAATTCACCATTATAATTATGAATATTGATAAAATTCATCCTCATCCTGGCCATCTGATCAATAATGTACATCCAGTCTTTCAGCGAATAGGACGTGGAAGACTGTGGAAAATTCATCCACGGCAGCACTCCCCGAATGTACTGCTCCGGAACTTTGGTCTCAGTGATTTCAAGCAGCGGGAGAGGTTTTTTCTTCTCAGGAATTGCATCCCCGCTGAAATAAAAACCAATTCCATAGTGGTCAGACAACAGTCCGTACACCCCATACAGGAGTCCCTGCTCCGTTTCCGCCAGAATCAGAACCCGTTTTCCATGATCTTCGGTACGTATCACATATCCTTCTGCTCCGAGCTCCTTCTTTTTCTCTGATATTTCCAGGGTAAACACAATGCGATATGCCGTATTGACGCACTTTGCGGCATCCGCCGTCTCTCCGGTCAGAAGATAAATATATTTTTCCAGTTCCGTCTTTGCATATTCTGCCATTTGACCGTGGGCTTTACACACCACACAGTACTCCGTCTTTTTTTCTGTACTTTTAATACACATGCCTGATTCCTCCTTTTATTCATTCCATGGATGTCTCATACGTGATCCCTTCCTCATACCCAAACGTCACACTTTTGGTTGTCCGAAGCGGAAGATTCCGAGACGAATTACCGACCCATATCGTATACGCACCACATTCTACCATCCATTTATGTAATGCAGCATTATAATATTGAAACAGTTCCTCCGTCATTTTTACATGCACCGATACAGTCTCATGTGCTTTCACTGCTACTCTTTTAAAATACCGCAGTTCTTTGACCGGATGGTCATTCCACGAATTTTCCGGAAAACTGATATAGACTTGTGCTACTTCTTCTCCGTCCACATCGCTAAGATTCGCAATATCAAACGAAAGTTCATCGCCCCGCTGTTCCAGATTGCCAAACACAAACCTGGAATAAGACAAACCAAATCCGAATTCATACTCCGGTTTCACACGATTGGCATCAAAATGCCGATATCCCACCTGCAGCCTTTCTTTATATACAACTTTATATCCATCTCCCGGATAATTCTTCAGGCTTTCCACATCCCGAAGATCTTTTGGAAATGTTTCGGGTAATTTCCCGCCGGGATTATTGATTCCGCAAATAGTCTCTGCCACAGCCGTTCCCATTCCCTGTCCGCCAAGCCAGCTAACAAGAATCGCATCCGCGCAATGATTCCATTTAGCAGTCGAAACTGCACTTCCAATGTTCAGGACAACGATCACTCTGCGGCTGACCCTCCTGCTGACACGAATCGCATGCTCCAGATACGGTTCCAGTTCGATATGGTTTCGGTCAATAGCTTCACTTGTACAGGAATAATCCTGATTGGCAAAAATCAGAACTGCATCTGCAGTGGCTGCTTTCTGCGCCAACTCCATTTCCATATAGCCAATTTCATGTTCATAGGTATGAAGAAAAGAGTGACCCAAAAATTCAATCTCAACTTCTTCCCCATAGAAACGTTTCAGTTCCTCAAGCGGCGTCGTCCTGTACGGCGGATTGGATACGCGTGAACTTCCGTCTCCTCCGATCAATGGATCCGCCGCACTTTCCCCCACGACCAGGATTCGTTTTACTTCTTCTTTTCGGACAGGCAGTGCTCCGTTTTCATTTTTCAGCAGTGTTATCGATTTTCTGGCGGCATTGACTGCAATTTGATGATGCTTTTCCAAATCACACTCCTCTGGTTCATACACACTCCTTGTCCTCTCATAGAAATGGAACAGCCTTCTGATTGTTTCATCCACCAGTTCTGTGTCAATAAGATTCTTTTCATATGCCTCTTTCAGCTGTGCAAATGCCTGCTCCTGATAAGGCATACACAGGTCCACCGAGGCCAGGAGGGAATAGGCGCGGTTCTTTACTGCACCCCAGTCGGATATCACGATTCCGTCAAACCCCCACTCTTTTCTCAGGATCTCTTCCAACAATTCTCTGTGTTCTGATGCATAGACTCCGTTAATTCGATTGTAAGCACACATCATCGACCATGGTCTGGCTTCTTTGACGATCATTTCAAACGGTTTCAGATAGATTTCCCGCATCGTCCGTTCATCTACCTCACTGTTAACAGAAAATCTTCCCCTTTCCTGATTGTTCAGCGCATAATGCTTGGGGCATGCAGCAACCCCTTTTTTCTGCACTCCTTTTACATATGCAGCGCCAAGCATTCCCGACACATGCGGATCTTCTGAATAATATTCAAAATTTCGTCCACACAGCGGATGTCTCTTAATGTTCACCGCAGGCCCTAACACCGCATGAATTCCGTGGGAATGAAATTCCTCACCAATCGCCTCACCCACCTGTTCCAGCACTGTCTCATCCCATGTAGCACCCAGTGCGCAGCCTGTCGGAAATGCAGTCGTTACCGCCTCCTCACCTTTCTGGCAGTTCGGAAACGCCGATCGTATTTTCCTCTCGGCTTCGCTTTTCTTCTGATCCGATGTAAGCCGCAGGCGCAGCCCGAAAGGGCCGTCATGGTATCTCATGGTTTTCACCGGAAAACGATCCAACGTGTAACCGCAATTACTGCCAGCTCCTGTCAGATAATGGAACTTTTCTTCCAATGTCATTTCCCGAATGATTTTCTCATAGTCGATCTCATCTTTCACTTTCAACTGAAAATTTCCCTCCATTTCCTTTTCCGGATTCCCATCAACTTCTTTGTTCTGTTTTGAATCACGATCTTTGTTTTAAATATTGTGCAGATATTTTGGATACTAATTCTAAAAATGCTTCCTTTTGAAAAGCCGCGATTCACAGGATTTCTTGACATTCCCTGACTCTGTTGTTATGATACTCTGTATCAGCCATATTTTCGGGGCCGCCCTGAACAGTTAAAATTATTTTAACATTTCACAGATACCCCAACAATCACAAATACGTGTAAACTTTAGAAATTGTGCAATCATCGAGGTACCTATATGCCACTTGATCATTTTAATCCGGTGATACAGGATATTTCCGTCAATAAGACCGCAAGGAAAGACTCCCCGGCCTTTTCTTTCGGGGAACGCACCATCCAGTATTATGAGCTTGAGCGCATCGCTTCCTCCTACGGTCAAATCCGGATCAATGAAAAAACACACCATCTGGAGAAAGATGATGTGTTTCTTCGCAAACCTGGACAAACCGTGGAAGGCTTTATGCCCTATCGGTTTCAGTATCTGACTTTTCAGGTCTCCGATCCGGAGTCCTGCTCTTATCTCAATGCGCTTCCGGACAAGCTGAATCTCCGGAAGAACCCGCGTGTTCAGACTATTTTTGATGAAATTCAGCTTCTTTTTCTTCGGAATACCAATACTTCTCATTTACTGATCAAAGCCCGGATTCTGGAGCTGATTTGTCTTTTTTCCGATACGGCTGCAACCTGTAACTATAGTCTTCACGTGAAAAAGGCGATCTCATTTATGGAAGCCCATTATGATCAGAATATCGGCATCGCTGATATCGCTGATTCCGCCGGTATCAGTGTCCGTTATCTGTTTCTTCAGTTCCGGACTCTGATGTCCGATACACCCGTCAATTATCTGAATCAGTTTCGCCTGGAAAAAAGCAAAACTCTTCTGCTGGACACAGAACTTTCCATCAGCGAGATTGCTCTGCGCTGCGGTTTTCAGTCTCTGTCTTATTTCGATTACGTATTTAAGACACATACCGGAAGTTCTCCTGCCTCTTTTCGCCGGCAGCATGTATTATCCGGCAAGTCTGATGGTATCCTAAAGGAGAACTTATGAACAACAATTTATACGAATACATTGACCCCATTACCTCACCTTTCGAAGCATTCTGTTTTGACAGCCAAAAAGATCGGTTTCCAATTCCCGCGCACTGGCACTACTATGTGGAGCTGCTCTATATTCTCGAAGGTACCCCAACACTCTCCATCGATGATACAACCTGTCTGTGTGCGGCCGGGTCTGCTGTGTTGTTTCCGCCCAAATGTGTTCACTCCATCGGTTTTTCCAACTCTTCCGGGCGGATTCGCTATCATGTAGTCAAATTTGATCCCGATGTGCTTCCTGTCTGTAAAACGGATGCTCTGAATCTTCGTTCCTGCCTGCACAGTATCGACACTTCCGTCTGCCCCTGTTTTTTTACACCTCAGCAGAGTGCCTCCATGGAACTTCTTCCGGTTTTTGAGGAGATTATGCGGGAATGTGACAAGAAAGCCTACGGTTACACCATGATTCTGACCGCGGATCTTCGAAAAATCGTGGTAACCTTTGTCCGGTTCTGGCAAAAAGGCGGGCATTCTCTTTCGCAGCTTGGAATTCACCCATCCTACGAGCTGTCTTTTGATCTGATTTCCGAATACATTGATACGCATTATTTCGAAGATCTGACTGCCAGTAAACTTGCCTCCATGTGTAATATGTCACACTCTACCTTTTCGATGAATTTCCGACGCCGTTATGGTATGACCTGTAAGGAATACATCACTGCTACCAGGATCAATGTGGCAGAAAATATGCTTCTGTTCTCCAGCCATGATATCGCCTTTATTGCTCAGGAAGTTGGCTACTCCGACTGCAGTTACTTTATACGATGTTACAAACAGAGAAAAGGAATCACACCCATGCAGGCAAGAAAAGCCAGACGCTGACCAAAACAGCGCCTGGCTTTTTTCTTTTTTATCTTTCTGCAGTTTCATAGACGCTCCGCACACGGAAAGCACCGGATACTCCTGTACCGTCATCTGTGAAATCACGGCATGGCAAAATACGGAAGGTTCTCGTTCCTGCTTCCATGTCCACAAAGTTGTCATCCAGTCGGAGTACGCCCTGCTCCGTCTCAACACTTACCGATTTCGCAAAGTTCTTTGCAGTCACAGTAACCATCTCTCCGTCCACAGATACCGTCAGCTCCGGATCCAGGAATTCATAATGCTTCGGTGCGCAGAACAGTGTACTTCCAGATGATACTACTGTTCCGTCAACCAGCAGTGTATATTCCAGATGTACCTTCAGCGGATCCTCACCATTGAAATCCAGGTGCGGCAGCCAGGTTCCGCCGTACGGCGGTACCGCTACTTCAACGCTTCCCTCCCGGACCACGGAAGAATCCGGCAGACGCAGGGACCATCTGACCGTTCCGCAGACCGTTTCTGCCGTCTCATTTGCCACATGGAGATCTGCACTGATATCAACCGGCTGCGGGAGTGTATTGACATACGGTTTCTGGTCGATCTCTCCATGCTCCTCACAGGAAAGCAGAACCGGTGCAAACATACGTTTTTCCGCATAGTGCAGTGCTTTCCAGTTGCCATAGTAATCGACACTTGCCCAGGATGCCACCGGCCAGATATCATCCAGCTGCCATACCACAGTACCCATGCAGGTACCGCGAAAACGACGGAAGTGTTCTACACCATAACGGATCGCATCCGCCTGCAAAAGCTGCGAACAGTAAAGTAATTCATCAAAATTCTTCGGATACAGATACGTCTGCGAGATATAGTTCATGATCTTTCCGTTCGCCGCAGTATTTCTCTGATGCATTTCCATCACACGGGAGTAAACATTTCGATCTCCTTCATCGGTGAAGCGGCGAACCGTCTGCAGAGACGGGAATGACTGGAATCCAAACTCAGACAGGAAACGGTAATGATGCTTTCTGTATGCTGTGAATGGCTCATTTCCATGCCATACCCCCCAGTAATGGACATCGCCTACATTTTCCGCATTGCTGTTCTCATAATTTCCGCCGGATGACGGTGACGAAGGCCAGTAAAACGCCATCGGATCTTCTTCTTTTACAATCTTCGGAATAATATACTCGTAAAGGTGAATATAATCGTAGTACTGTTTTTTCGACTTCGGCCATGCCAGTGTCTCGTACTGGGTTTCCATCTCATTGTTTCCGCACCAGAGTCCCATACTCGGATGGGAACGAAGCCTGCGAATATTCTGACGAATTTCCGCGGAAATATTTTCCTCAAACGCGTCATTCAACTCATAGGAAGCACAGGCAAACATGCAGTCCTGCCATACCAGAAGTCCTCTCTCATCACAGACATCGTAGAAGAAGTCATCCAGGAAGTAACCGCCGCCCCAGACACGCAGACAGTTAAAGTGCGCTTCCTCGGCGGATGCGAGAAGCATGTCTGTACGCTTCCGATTTTGTCTGGTCAGAATATTGTCCTCCGGAATATAATCCGCTCCCATGGCAAAAATCTGAAGTCCATTCACCTCAAAGGCAAAGTTGCGGCCTTCGACCTTCTTCGCCTCTTTGTCGGTTACGAAAACCTTTTTCTCCCCGTGCGAAAGCACCATATTGTCCCCGTCATCCAGATCAGGCATCTGATCCGTCATATGGGCGTCAAAGATTTCATCCGGCATTGGATCCGTATTCACCGTCATCGTGCGCAGACCAATTTTCTTCTGCCAGGTATCAAGCAGCTCTTCCGGCTGCGGCTGTTCCAGAGGGAGTTCTGTTGCTGCATCCGATGGGATCAGCAGTACACACACCTGATATAATGGCTGCTCACCATATCCGTTCGGCCACCAGAGCTTCGGATCGTCAACCGTTATACTGGCGCTCACATGATTCCGATAAAACGGCTCTGCAAGACCCGTCAGGCCATGCGTATAGGAAGATCCGGTCATAAAACTGACTTCTTCACTTACCGCAGAGCGCGTTGTGCTTCCATCAGGAGAAGTCAGAAGAAACAGCGCACGCACCTTCTGATCCTCTTTTTCCTGCATCCACTCAATCTCAACATCCGCATTTACTTCTACCATAGAGACTTCATTTCCATGAACAGTCTTTCCGGTAACCGTATGCGTCTGGCAAAGAAGAACCTGCGAAATTCGCGCTGTCTTTATCGCTTCTATGTATACCTCACGGAAAAGTCCCGCATCAGGGAGTCTCGGGCCCCAGTCCCATCCATACATACAGGCTGCCTTGCGGATGTGAGGGAATCCGGGCATCGCCTCAGCGGAACCTCCCACCGGACATTTTTCATTTTCTTCCGCGATAAATTTTGTCGGCGAATGAAGGAGTACTTTCAGATGGTACACCGTATCTTCCGCACCGCTTTTCACCGCAGAGGTAATATCGTACTCCCAGGCACGATTCATATTGTCGGCAGATCCCAGCAGCTGTTCGTCCAGATAAACATCGGCCAGTGTATCGATTCCCTCGAAACGAAGCAGCAGGCGATCTGCCTCTCTTGCTTCTTTTCCTATGGAAAATTCAGTCTCATAGACAAACTCATTTTCCATGAGCTTTGTGGCAGCAAGCTCATTGTCGCGAAAATACGGATCTGGCATCAGCCCTTTTTCCAGAAGTGTGCCGTATACGGTAGACGGCACTTTTGTCCCGATCGGTTCTTCCGGAATATCATAGACATTTTTTCCGAGAACAGTGAGCGTCCAGTTGTCTTTCAAACTTATTGTAGTCATTGTCTTTGTCCTCCTTCAAGGTACCTTTTCACTTATCACCATAGTATTTCCTTTTTCTGTTCTTTTGTAGGAATAATCTCCGATAAAATAGGAGAAATCTCTGTTCTTCCGGGTTGCTCCCCGATTGGTTTCCCCCAAAATTTCAAAAAAACACAGATCAACAATCATTCTCCTGCTGTTGACCTGTGTTTTTCAAAATGTCACCGTCCAGAGCCAACCTCGAAAGCACTGCGTGTTTCCCCGGTGCGGCGTACCTGCTTTTAGATATTCATCAGATCGCTGTATGCTTTCAGAGCTCCGTCTGTATCATGTGCCAGTACACGTTTTGCCAGAACTTTACCCAGCTGTACACCTTCCTGATCGAAACTGTTGATGTTCCATACAAATCCCTGGAACATAATCTTATTCTCAAAATGTGCCAGAAGTGCTCCGAGAGCCTGCGGTGTCAGCTGATCACCGATAATAATGCTGGACGGACGTCCTCCCTCGAAGTTTTTATTGAGGTTCTCGTCTGTTTTACCGCAGGCAAAGGCAACGATCTGAGCAACCACATTCGCACAGAGTTTCTGCTGGCTTGTGCTGTCCTGAATTACAACATCAGTACCAATCTGGCTGTTCTTAAATCCAACAAACTGCAGCGGTACAATGTCCGTTCCCTGATGAAGCAGCTGATAGAAAGAATGCTGTCCATTGGTACCAGGCTCACCAAAGATCACCGGGCCTGTCGGATAGTCCACCGGATCGCCAAAGCGATTCACGGATTTACCGTTGGATTCCATATCCAGCTGCTGCAGATGTGCCGGGAAACGGCTCAGCGCCTGGGAATACGGAAGAACCGTTGTAGCCGGATATCCAAGCACATTTCGCTCATAAACACCGATCAGAGCATCGAGCATCTCCGGGTTCTTTAATACATCTTCTTCTTTGGACAGCTGATCTTCCTTGGCTGCACCTTCCAGGAATTGTGCAAATACTTCCGGTCCGAATGCCAGAGACAATACCGCGCCGCCAACTGCGGATGTGGAAGAGAAACGTCCTCCGATGTAATCATCCATAAAGAATGCTGCAAGATAATCATCACTCTTCGCCAGCGGAGAGGTCTCGCTTGTAACCGCGATCATATGTCTGGATGGATCCAGTCCTGCATTTTTCAGCGCATCTTTCACAAAGGATTCGTTGGTCAATGTTTCCAGGGTTGTACCGGATTTGGAAACAAGCACGAAAATCGAATGTGCCACATCAATGGAATTCAGGACTGCTGCTGCATCATCCGGATCAACGTTGCTGATGAATCTTGCTTCCATCCTGAATACATTGTTCTTCTTCGCCCAGTTCTCCAGTGCCAGATACATTGCACGCGGACCAAGATCACTTCCGCCGATACCAATCTGAACAACCGTTGTGAATTTCTCACCTGCTGCATTTGTAATTTCACCTGCATGTACTTTATTTGCAAACTCGGCAATCTTCGTCTGCTGTTCCACATAGAAAGTACGTTTGTCCACACCATCTGCACAGACTGCATCACCGAGCTGTCCGCGTGTCATATGATGAAGAACCAGACGCTTTTCACCGGTATTAATCACTTCACCATTGTAAAGAGCTTGAAATTTCTCTGTCAGCTGTGCTTCTTCCGCCAGTTTGGCAAGAGCTGCAAGTACCTTCTCATCCACCTGCTTTGCCGCATAATTGTAAGTAAGACCTGCCGCCATTGGAATGCTGTAATTCTTAACACGTTCCGCACCATTCTCTCCAGACATCACCTCCGCCAGATCAACGCGATCTGCCTTGGTCAGATTCTGGAATGCATCCAGGGTATCCAGATTGTTCCAGGTAACCATATCAGATTCCTCCTTTTTCATACTATCATCTGAAAACTCTTATAATCCTGTAACTGTTCGGAGTCATACAAATCATCTTTTCCAATCCGGCTCAAAACAGTTCTCTCAATCTCACTCATTATACTATCAATAACCAATAAATTCAAGTCGTTACCGTTCAGACGGCAACGACTGCCATGTGATCAGCACTGTTTTTGATTTTCCCGTGTTACATAAATATGGCCCGCCCCGAATACAAGCGCGGCAGCCACCAGCAGGTAATGCCGCAGAAGAATTCCGCTCATAAGGAAGATGCAGACCGGGATCACCGCCAGCGCCATTGCTTTTTGGGCGGTCTGTCTTTTCAGATAAAGAGCCCAGATGATAAGATAAACAAGTAAAAGGATCAGACTGCCGATAAGATAAATGCACATCTCTGCCACACTGTGAAAACCAAATTTCCATACAAGCAGCGGCAGCCACATGAGAATAAAACAACTGTACCTTCCGATCTGCTCCACGAGGTTCATCACCTGATTTTTGCATCGGTTTTCTTCGTTCCCATGCTTACGTGCATAAAAAAGATTCGGGATCAGCATGACAAGTACCACTGCCGCCCCAAACAGATTGATCCAGCCAAATTTCATAATTCTCTTTGTCCCCCTTTTCTTTTTTTATAATAAACACTGCATCTACTATTAAAATGAGTATAGCATGATCCTTTCTTCTTCACAATCAGATATTTAAAACGTCGGCAGTCGGCACTTAAAATCGCTGCGTTTTGAAGGAGCAGAAAGCGCATCTGCATCGAGATCCGTTTTCTGCACAGCATCCGTTACCGTTTGAACAGCAGTGTTTTATCTCCCACAGTAAAGCCTCCCGAACCGGGATCTACGATGCGATAGCAGGAAAGATCTGGTTCTTCCTGGATATCGGTTTTCGTTTCAATACAAGTATATTCCCAAAAATCACGATCGACTGTATCCGATGCCACCGCGCCTCCGCTCATACTTTCATCCTGCGTATCAGAAGATTTTTCACAGCCTGTCAGAAACCCGATGCAGATCAAAATCATCATGATGATCAATGCGATATATCTTTTTTTACTTCTCATGCAAGTTTCCTCCTTTACACGGAACATTCTCAAAGCTTCCGACCCGGACTATCCTCTCAGTTTAGTACTATCGCATTCACTGCTTCCATCAGATCCACCACACTGCTTCTGGAAACCAGAGCCACCGGCTTCCCATCTACTTTAACCATGCAGCTGCTGCCATCGTGGCGATACAAGGAAAGCTCCACTTCCTGGACATTTTCATTATCCAGATGAATGGTCAGACCGATTTCTTCCTTGTCCACCGGATCCTCTTCCGTAAATTCGGAAGCTGTCAATGCGGTCAGTGCATCCTCAAACTCTGAGATCTCGATTTCTTCCTCCTGATAATACCAGAGGGTCTTTTTGTCCTCTTCTTCCTTGATGAGGGTGTATTCCACATCTTCCAGTGTGATATCCACCTGCGTCACATCATCAAAATCTGCCCAGATGATTTTCTGGTGACGCAGGTCATTGTAGGATGCTGCCATTAAGGTCTCATAATCGGATCCGTCAAGCTGATAGACGATCTGTGAGTCTCCGATTCTTGCATAGGCAGTGATTTCCTCTTCCTCATCTGTTTCTTCATCAGAAGCATCCTCACTGGCTTCTTCCCGCTCTTTCGGGTCGCGGGAAATGTTTAAAACGAAAGTGGACGTCTGCTCTTTGCTCTCCTCTTCGTCCTCCTCTTTGTCCTCCTCTTCTTCGGTGGTATACCATATCGTTATGGAAAGCTCCGGATCGTCCAGACCATAGGATGTAATCTCTTCCTCCGACGCGTTGTAGGTCACATACTCACTGAGGCCAAGAGAGCTGATCGACCGAGCATAGCTTCTCACATTTGATGAGTCAAGCGGAAGTGTCTCATCTTCATTTTCCACAAAATAGACATCCTTCTCACTGTATGTGATTTTGTTTTCTTCGCTGTAAATCACCGTATAATTCTCGCTGCCCGTAAACTGGATTTCCTGTACCGAGTCAAAATCCGGAATCTCATCGTGCTGGATCATGTCTTTTAATTCCAGTTCATAGGTTTCCATCGGATCGCTGGAGACAAGATACACGTTTCCGTCCCCGAAAGATACATAGCGTTCCTCATCCATGGTGCTGTAATCACCCAGGAGAATTTCATAGGATTCCTCTTCTGTTCCGATGTTGATCGTACAAACCGGCTCCTCCAGTCCATACTGCGCATAATCTTCCACATCCTCTATGATAAAAGAAGCACCCAGAGCCTGAAATGTCTCCAGCAATTCGTTGACCTTTTCTTCATCGACAGGAAAATTCTCATCTTCGTCATACAGCCATGTTTCGTCTTTGTGAAAAGCAAGAGAAATCGTTTCGTCTTCCCCCTCATATTCCCAGGAAAGAGAAGTCACATCTTCCGTATTCAGTTCCATGACGATCTCATCGCTGTTTTTAATCTGTTCTTTTTGTTCCTCATATTTGCTGACGCAGATGGTTCCCACACAGACAATCAGCAGGACGCCAAGCAGGGCACCTATCTTTTTAGACCGGCTCATTTTGTCTCCTCCTTCTGCTTATAATCACAATCATACCGATTCCCAGAAAGGCCAGCGGGAAAGCGCCAATCATGATAATTTTCAGGAATGATGCTGTGGATTCATTGATGGTAAGATAATTGTAGCTCAGGGATTTGCTCCGGATGGCAACTGCTTCATTCTCTCCGATCAGTGAGGACAGTGCATTCATGCCCAGATCCAGGTTTGCTCCGGAAGAATAGGAATTATACATCTCCTCCAGGAAATTCGACGACGAAAACCAGATGATCTTTCCTTCGTTCTCACAGTCAATGGACACTGCCACTGCAAACGGTCCGTCCACATCGTTCTCTTCCTTTTCGTAGGTAGAGAGACTGTATCCGTCAATTTTACTGAATGACGAATCTGAGGTAGTCAAAAGTTTCGTCACTGCACCAGAGGTATCCGTCACTGTCATTCCCTGTGCAATCGGAATAATTGCATAATAGTTTTCTTCAATCAGCGGATCGGTGATCTCACTGCTCGCGATATCCGGAAGCAGCACATATGGCGCCTGGAATGCATAATGCCCACGGTCACCTTCCACTACAACTCCCTCTGCCGCTTCCACACCATATTCTTCCAGAAGGCCATACAGATTCTCCAATGTACCATCCTCTGTCGGACCGGCGAGGACCATCAGCTTTCCGCCTCCATTTACGTACTCAGACAGCAGATCCGCTTCTTCTTCCGAAATATCACTGGTGGGCGCATAAATCAGGACACAGTCTGCTTCTTCCGGGACAGCATCCTCATTTAACAGAGAAAAGGTTGCCGTCTCAATATTCTCTTTTTCGATCTGTTCACTAAATACCTTTGAAAGCTCGGCCTCCCCATGTCCCTCCAGCAGATACAGCTGCGGGTGTTCCTCGCTGGTTACATAATCAATCGCTGAGGTGATCGCGCCTTCCCCGTACTTTGGTACTGCTGGTAATCGAATACAATTTGGTGGCACTGATATCATACTGTGTCATCGTCTTTGGAAGCACAGAGGCAAAAATATACACCACAATCAGGATCGCCAGCACAATTCCGGTAATGACCAGGGAATAGGAACCTCCCTTGAGCGCAATCTTATTCTGAGGCTTCTTCTGCAGGTCTTCTTTTGTATGCTCCCTGTGTTTTCCGGGAAAAGATAATTTTCTCATCAGTTGTACCTCCTTTTCTCAAGGGATTGTACAGAAAGAAACAGAAAGAAAATAATGACCGTCACGTAATAGATTATCGCTGTCAGATCAAACACACCATTTACAAACGTATAGAACCGCTCAAACAAGGATAATTTGGTCATAATATCAGGCAGCAATCCCTCAAATTTTGAATTGTCCAGATAATACAGGCCACTGATGGACAGTACCAGCACAATACCGACTCCATAGGCCAGATTTTCATTTTTTGTCAGATGATAGATCACCACTCCCAGCAGAACAGAAAGTACGATCAGTGCGATGGCAGATCCCAGTGCTGTGGAAGAAACGTATTCTGCCAGCGTAACACTGTAGTAGTTGAGCAGGATCACCGGTATGGCAATTCCGGCTGCAAATCCCTGGTTGTCTGTCAGAGAGGAAATAAAGGTTCCCATGGCAATCATCGCCGCTCCCATCATAAAGAACGCAAACAAAGAACCATAAGAAGTCGGCAGATACACTTCCCCATACTGAGCAAAAATCAGCGGATAGGAAGCTACGATGCAAAGCGGCACCAGATATACCACCAAAAGTGCCAGATATTTTCCGACTACAATCTCAGCTGTTTTGATCGGCAGAGAGTACAGCAGCTGATCCGTCTTCTGCTTTCTCTCTTCTGCGATGACACGCATGGTCAATATCGGTATAATCACCACAAATCCCAGACAAACAAACCCTAAAACATATTCAAAATTGGCCACCGCCGACTGAATATTGTAAAGCATCGCGCCGATTCCCACAAAGGCCAAAAGGAATGCGGAAAAAATATACGCAGTCAGGGAATGAAAATAATTTGACAGTTCATGCTTTAATACCGCAATCATTCTTCGTCCACCTCACTCTCACTGTTTTCCTGTCCCAAATCAGGATCCTGTTCCTCATCTGTCACAGCCTCTTTTTCTCCCTCGGTCAGTTCGATAAACACATCTTCCAGATTTGCCCGTTTCCAGGACATCTGAAGAATTGCTTTCTGTTTCTCTGCAAAAGCAAAAAAGAGCTGACGACAGATTTCTTTGGTATCCCCGGATGTTGTCCTGATTTCGATTTGCTGCACGTTTTCTTCCTGTGTTTTTGCTTCCCATTCGTCGATCTGCTCTATACGATCCAGGATTTCTCCGGCTTCTTCCTCCGTGGCTTCCGTTTCAATAGAAATACAGTTGCTGTTGGCAGATAGCAGCAGTTTCTCCAGATTCTCAGGAGCATCAAATGCAACCAGTTTGCCTTTGGAAATAATCAGTACCTTTTCGCAGATTGCCTGCACCTCTGACAAAATATGGGAGCTCAGAATCACTGTATGGTTTTCGCCCAGCTGTTTAATCAAATCGCGGATTTCAATGATCTGGATCGGGTCCAGACCTACAGTCGGCTCATCCAGAATAATCACCTTCGGATTTCCAAGAAGTGCCTGGGCGATTCCAACCCTCTGGCGATATCCTTTGGACAAAGTGGAAATCAACCGATTCCTTACCTGTGTAATCTTCACCTGATCAACGACTTCCTCAATCTGTCGCCGCAGCTCTTTTCCTTTCAGTCCCTTCGCCTCACCCACAAACTGCAGATATTCCATGGGCGTTTCATTCATATAAAGCGGCGGCTGTTCCGGAAGATAGCCGATCAGCTTTTTTGCCTGTTCCGGCTGTTCAAAAATATCATATCCGTTAATTCTTATATGTCCTTCTGTTGCCGACAGACACCCGGTCATGATATTCATGGTCGTGGATTTTCCGGCTCCGTTTGGTCCCAAAAATCCGTATACATGTCCCTCATCGATCTCAAAGGACAGATCGTTCACCGCCATGAAATCACCATAACATTTTGTCAAATGCTCAACTGTTATCATAGCAAACCTCCTGCATAGATTATTCTGACTTAAACCTGTTTCTTCACATCACGAAACCAGTATTCATTGTAAAAAACCGACTTGAAATGTACTTAAAATATCCTGTGATAACTCTGTGAACGCGCAACAAAAAAAGACAGGATGATTTTCATCTTGTCTTTTTCATGCCGGTTTTTGTTCAAAGCACAACCCGAAACAAAATATCTTTTCCGTTTTTGCTCTTTACCGTAATCTTTCCCCCATGGCTCTCGGCAATCGCCTGCGCCATGGAAAGTCCGATTCCGTTGCCTCCTGTATTTCTGGAACGCGACTCATCCGGCCGGTAGAAACGGTCAAATAATCGGTTCAGATCCGTAGTATCCAAAAGATCACAGGTATTATATACCTCCATACAGATTCTGCCGTACCTGCGATATATCTCCAGATGAATCTCCCCGCCCTCACCTGAATACCGCAGCGCATTATCCAGCAGAATGGACAGCATCTGCTGCAGTGCTGCCTGGTCTCCTGTCATCTTCAGATTCTCTTCAATCTTCTGCGTATAGTTTTTCTCCTCTGCCTTCGCAAGGGAAGCAAACGGTTCCGCGATTTCCCAGGCTGCATCGCTGACCGAAAATACCGTCTCATCCGGAAACGGAATCTCTTCATCCAGTCGGGACAGGGTCACCAGGTCGCTGACCAGGCGCGACAGCCGTACCGTCTGCTTCTGAATATTGGCAATCCACTCATCCTCCTCATACTCCATGGCCAGAATGTCTGCACTGGTGGCGATGGAAGTCAGCGGCGTTTTCAATTCATGGCTGGCATCTGTGATAAACCGTTTCTGCCGCTCAATATTTCTGGTGTATGGCCGTATTGCTTTATTGGAAAATATGACCACCAGAAAAAAGACAAGAATCAGGCTGATCAGAGCAATCACCAGAGAGACCCACAGCAAAGATTTCACAAATCTCCAGTCATCTGATACGTTCAGAAACACAATGATCACACCGGTATCCTCTTTCTTTACCATATAGCGATACTGGTCACAGTAACCCTTCTGTCGGTCTTCGGACAAAACCTGCCTGGTATACTTTTCGATCGCGTCGGTATCAACAGCCGAAATATGATCTTCTGAGACTCTGACTATCTGCTCCTTGTTATCGCATCGCACAGCAAAAAAACGAATGGTAAAATCCGCTTCCGGTCCATCTGCCCAGGGCATATCTGATATTCTCGGAAGGTCACCGATCCCCTTCGCATCTTTCATCTGCTCATATTCCATAATACCGGCGATCCTGTCATCCTGACGTGATACCGTGACAAAGAAATTGAGCAGGTTAATTCCCACCGCGAGGCTAAGCATTACAATTCCAAAAGCAACCATGGCCGCCAGAATAAAGCGGTGCTTCATTTTCTTCAGCATTTGATTTCCTCCAGAGAATATCCCGCTCCCCTGACCGTTCGGATCTCAATGTCAGCGCCAAGCTGTTTTAATTTTCTCCGCACAAATCCCACATAAGTCCACACCACATCCATCCCTGCCTCCGAATCCTGTCCCCATACTTTGTCCATGATATGCTCTGAGGAGAACACCAGATGGGGATGTCCAAGAAAAAGCTCCATCAGCTGAAATTCTTTGTTGTTCAGCCGGACACTTTTTTCACCTGCAGAGAGTTCATAACGGTTGCAGTCCAGCTTTACATTGCCAAAAGAAAGGATATGGTCGGTATAGCTGCCATTTCGCCGAACCAGAGCTTTTACTCTTGCAATGAATTCTCTTGTGGCAAAAGGCTTGGGCAGATAGTCATCCGCACCGGCCTCCAGACCTGCTACCCGATCTTCGATCTCTGCTTTTGCCGTCAGCATCATAATCGGCACACCCGATTTTTCCTTTCGGATACGCTGCAGCACCTCCATGCCGTCCATCCCCGGCATCATAATGTCCAGCACAACAGCGTCATATTTCGAAGAATGAAAATAGTCCAGTGCGTCCTTTCCATTGTGTACAATATCCGCTGAAAATTTGTTCTTTTCCAGCAGAAATTTCAGTCCCCTGGCCAGTTCCACTTCATCTTCCGCAATCAGAATCCGCATATACAAAACTCCTTCTCCTGTGTTCCCGGGGCCGATAACCATAAGAATACATGGAAGTATGTATTTTATGTCCATTTGTCCCTTAACTCATCATATCATATCCTATTGAAATGTACCTGAAAAGAATTATCCGGATTGTTATTGTTCCGACTCGAAGCTTTTATGCAGCCCGGAGATGCGGTATTCCTTCGGCGTCATTCCGGTTTTCTCCTTGAACTGACGATAAAAATGGACTTCATTCCTGTAGCCGCTCATCATGGCAATCTGTTCTAAGGTCAGGTTTGTCTCGAGAATCAGTTCCCTGGCATAATCAAGTCTCATATTGATCAGATCCGTTTTAAACGGAACACCAAAAAAGTCTTTATACAGGAACTGAAAATAGGAAGGACTGACATTTAACTTCTCTGCCAGTTCCACGGGTGTGAAATCGCTGTATGGTCTGGATTTCATAGTCAGACGAAGTTCCTGCAGTCTGGTCGCATAGGGATAGTATCGTTCGCTTTTCCCCGCGCACTGCTTTTCCTGTTTCAGTTTATTTAACACAATCTGGAGCAGCATAGACACGTTCTGCTGACGGTATTCCTCCGGCGCATAACTGCTTTCCCAGATAATGTTACGAAAATACTGCGTAAAATACAGACTGTTGCCAAGCAGAATCGGACAATTGAAAATCTCCGCATAATCCCCGGCAAAAGTATCGTCTGAACTGTCAAAATAAAGCCAGTCATTTCGATACTCTCCTTCGATTGCAGAATACTGATATGGCACGTCAGGAGAAATGACGACTGCGCTGTCAGACGCCACATGAAATTTCTTTTCCCCGATCTGAACCTGAGACGGACTCCGGATAATCAGAAAAAGATAACAGTAGAGTCCTTTCGGACGCGACATCACAAAGCCCCTGGCATGTTTGGCATTATAGCCACCCCGATACACCATATACATACAATTCCTCCAAAAAAGTGAAAAAGGTTAGTAATTCATATTATAAGCCATTGTTTCACAAACTGCAATTCATTATACTGATAATATGGATTGTGTGAACACACAGTATGGGGCAATCCGGTATCTAAAGGTCAAATTGTATAAAGGGGGTACCATTACAAATGAACAATGTAATTGAACAAAACAGAGAATGGATCGAATCCACATGGGAAAAGGTTGACAAAAAGCTGAGCCGCACCGCAGTAAAAAGCCGTGAAAAGCTTCCCTATACGACGGTAAACGGCGTACACGATGACAAGCAGGGCGACCAGGTTGGCTGGTGGACCAACGGCTTCTGGGGCGGTATGATGTGGCTGATGTATGAGGCGACCGGCAATGAGGAATACAGAAAGACCGCAGAGCGTTCCGAAGAGCTTCTGGATCCGGCCTTGAAGCGTGTAAAAGAACTCCATCACGATGTTGGCTTTATGTGGCATCTGACCAGCGGTGCGAACTATCGTCTCACCGGAAATAAGGATTCTCTTACAAGAGACTTTTTTGCAGCAACCAGTCTTTTCTCCAGATATAACATTGACGGCGATTATATCCGTGCCTGGAACAACAGCTGGGGAGATTCTTCCAATGCCGGTTTTTCCATCATTGACTGTCTGATGAATATTTCACTGTTATACTGGGCATCCGATGAGATCGGCGACGATCGTTTCCGGAAAATCGCAATCAGACAGATGAATATGGCACTGCGCGATCACATCCGTCCGGATGGAAGTGTCAATCATATCGTTGATCATGAAATTGACAAAGTCGGTGTCGTTCGCGTTCTTGCCGGACAGGGCTACAGTGAAACTTCCTGCTGGTCAAGAGGTCTCTCCTGGGCTGTATATGGCTCCGTGATTTCCTATATCCACACCGGAAATGAAGAATATCTGAACGCAGCCAAAAAGACCGCTGATTACTTTATCGAGCACTGCAAAAAAACAAATTATCTGCCTCTGGTAGATTTTGACGCGCCGGAGACTCCTGTATATTATGACAGCACCGCCGGTATGTGCGCTGCATGCGGTATGCTGGAAATCGCAAAGTATGTTTCCGAAGAAGAATCCATCAGATACACAGAAGCCGCACTCAATATTCTGAAAGCTTCTGATGAGCATTTCTGTAACTACGAGGAAGATGAAGATGCACTTGTCCTGATGGGCACTGAGAGATATCCTCACAACGATGCCGAGAGAAAAGGGCTGCATATCCCGATTATTTACGGTGATTTCTTCTTTGTAGAGGCTCTGTGCAAACTCAAAGGAAGAAAATTCTTCATCTGGTAAGTCATACCGGTATACCAAAGCAGAAAAAAAGACGCATCGGGCGGTTTCTTTTTCAGGCCGCCCGATGCGTTTCTTTTTCTGTTGTTCATTTTCTGTCTCAGGATTTGGAGAGCAGAATTCTGTCATTATCCAGATCGTGTCCGGTTCCCTCCCGGAATCTTCTTAAGAGATCTTCCACGGTAAGGTGATCGCGTTCCTCTCCTCTGACATCCAGAACCACATTTCCATTCTCCATCAGGAACGTACGATTTCCCATCTCCAGCGCCTGATGCATATTGTGTGTGATCATCATGCAGGTGATATGATCTTTTTCTACGATCTCCCTGGTCAGACGCAGCACTTTCTCTGCCGTTCCCGGATCCAGTGCCGCGGTATGTTCATCCAAAAGCAGCAACTTTGGCGTCACCATCGTTGCCATCAGAAGTGTCAGTGCCTGTCTCTGACCTCCAGAGAGAAGTCCCACAGGCTGTGTCATCCGATCTTCCAGCCCCATATCCAGAAGCCGCAGTTTCTCGCGAAATATTTCTTTATCTTTCTTCGATATTCTGGTAAAAGGATTGCCGCCCTTGCTGGCCCTCAGATAAGAGAGCGCCAGATTTTCCTCGATTGTCATTCCCGGCGCTGTTCCGCCCATGGGGTCCTGAAACAGTCGCCCGATATAACGGCTTCTTTTGTGTTCCGGTACAAACGTAATATCTTTTCCATCCAGGAGAATATTGCCTTCGTCCACATAAAATGCACCTGCAATGGCATTGAACAGTGTCGATTTTCCTGCTCCATTCGAACCGATGATTGTCACGAAATCTCCGCTGTCCAGATGCAGCGACAACCCGGAGACTGCCGTTTTCGCATTGACGGTTCCCGGATTAAAGGTTTTGGAAATACTTTTGATATCCAGCATTTCTAGTTCTCTCCTTTCCGTCTGACTGCATATTTCCGTTTCTGGAACAGAACCCAGCTCTTGATCGTCGGAAATGCGATCGCAGCTCCAACCACAATGGCAGTAATCAATTTCAGTCCCTGCACGGGAACCACCTTGGTATAAAGTACGATGGCATAGATAAACCGGTAAATCATTGAACCGATCACCGCCGCAATTACACCTTTTTTCACCGTCCGGCGCCCCAGAACGGTTTCGCCGATGATCAGGCAGGCCAGCCCGATCACGACGATTCCTGTTCCACCGTTGATATCCGCTGTATTCTGATACTGTCCCACCATCGCCCCGGAAAGAGCCGTCATGGCATTGGAGATACAAAGGCCAATCGTAATCGTAACGGTTGGATTAATCGAGGAAGATCGCACCATCCGGATATTGTTTCCGGTAGCACGGATGGAAAGTCCGATTCTGGTCCCGAGGAACAAAAGCAGAAGCACTCCGACTGCAATGACAATTCCACCGGATAAAATCACATCACTCCATTTTCCACCGATCCCGGTGTCCTCGAACAGGGAAAAAATCGTGTCTGTCTTAAGCAGACTGACGTTGGAACTCCAGCCCATCACCATCAGATTGACCGTATACAATCCTGTATTTGTCACAATGCCCGCCAGAATCGACGGAACACCCAGACGTGTCTGCAAAAATGCGGTAACAAATCCGGCAGATGCTCCGGCCGCCATAGCCGCCGGGATTGCAAGATACGGGTGCCCGGCTGCTGCCATCGTCACAGACACGGCTGCTCCGAAAACAAAACAGCCGTCTGTGGTAAGATCCGCGATATCCAGGATACGATAGCTTAAAAACAGTGCCATGGCAACCAGTGCATAAAGAAATCCCAATTCCAGTGCAGTTTGTGAAATGTATAGCACCAGCAGCCCCTCCTTTACTTACTCTTCTGTCGTGGTAACTTCAACAACCTCACCCATATCTGCGAATACACTATAATCCGCACCGAGTGCTGCTGCTGTCTCTGTGTTTACGGTAATGATTCCGCCATCCATCAGATAATAATCCTCCAGATCAGCCATTCCTTCGGTAATTGCCGAATAAGCCAGATCAGCGGTCTTCTTTCCAAGATCCGTATAGTTCACTCCACAGGTAGCAAATGCTCCGTTTCTTACAAAAGAATCTGCTCCTGTATAATGAGGAATCCCTGCCTTTGCAAACTTTTCATAGATAGCCAGTTCCGCTGCCATGATGACGTTGTCCGTTGGAGTGAAGACTGCATCGACTTTCTCTGCTGCCAGAGAAGTCGCTGCTGCAATCACCTCGTCATTGGTTGCCGCTGTCTGCTCTGTGTAAGCGATTCCTTTCTCGTCCAGATAAGCTTTTGCATCCTCAATCGGCTTTTTGGAGTTAGCCTCGGAAAGAGAATAGAGAAGACCCACTTTTTTGACATCCGGATTCTGTGCGAGCATCATTTCCATAATAAACTCCGTATTCAGAGCATCGCTGGTTCCTGTCACATAGTCAATATCGGTCAATTCTGCAGCTTCGGGATCAGAGATCGCCGCATAGACAACCGGAGTTTGTGAATCCTCCGCGCAGACCGTCATAACCTGTGCTGCCATTGTTGCAATCGGAATAATCGCGTCCACACCATCCTCAACAGCCTGATCGCCAATCTGCTTCAGCGTTGTCTGTTCGCCCTGACCGGAATAGATTTCATACTCAATGGTAATACCATTTTCTTCGGAAATCGTATCGAATTCTGCCGCAATCGCATCTGCAATTTCATCAAGAGACGCGTGATCCATCTGCTTCACAATCGCGATTTTGTAGGGATCCCGGACAGCATCCTCAGCAGCGGATACCGTCTCTGTCTCAGGAGCAGACTCTGCTTCGGAAACCGTCTCTGACTTTGACAAGGAAGAAGCAGCAGATGCATTATCTGCGTTGCTCTCCCCGCATGCTGCCAATGATGCTATCATGCTCATTCCCAATACCAGTGCCAATACTTTTTTCTTCATAATCTTTTTCTCCTTTTCTTTACGCCTTTGAACAGGTTTTATGCATTTTCAAAAGCAAAAGATCCGATTTTTGCCATCACGCAAAAAACCGCCCCAAGCTTATTTTGCCTGAGACGGTAATAAATTCTTATTATCGCGGTACCACTCATCTTGACGAATCGTCCACTCTACACGTACCAACATACGCTCCTAATTGATAACGGGTTTGGTTCCCGGCAACGCCTACTCTTCTCATTTCGGGCTGCCCTCGAAAGGCCATTCAGCAATAAAATCCATATGACACTCGCACCAGTATGCCACTCTCTGAAATTTCTTTTAAAGCTTACTCTTCTTTCTCATCGGTTTTGCTTTTGATGTTGTATATTCTATGCCTCTTTCCCATATTTGTCAACCCCTCGCAAACATTTTTTTGTTCCGGCGGCAGCGGACGGTTACTGTTCAGACTGTAACGGACGCTGTGCAGAAAACAGATCCCGACGCAGACTCGTTTTATACTCTTTCGACTACGCTTAAAAAATTGATTGACTCTCACGTTACGTGATATTGTATTCTGTTCTTACGGGGACAGGATCGGGATTTGCCGGCTTTGTTTCCATACCTACGAAAGGAGCCATGATGTATGAAAACGATCAGCCAGGTTGCAGAATTATCGGGGATCAGTATACGCACGCTGCAGTATTACGACGAAATCGGACTGTTAAAACCAAGCGAACGGACCGAATCAGGGTATCGTCTATACAATGAGGAAGCCCTGCAGAAGCTTCAGCAGATTCTGTTTTTCAGGGAGCTGGGCTTTCGTCTGAATGAGATCACCGAAATCCTGCAGCAGCCAGATTTTGACAGAATTGCCGCTTTCAGGAAGCAGAAAAAATTGCTTCTGCTAAAGCGTAATCGTATCGAGGGACTAATACGCCTTCTCGATCGACTTGAGAAAGGAGAGGAATGCATGACTTTTAAAGAATTTGACCTGTCAGATTATATCCAGGCATTGGAGGATTTTAAAAACCGTGATACAGATGAAGTCATCCGGCACTGGGGAAGCATTGACAACTTTGATCTGTTGATTCAGAAAGTCAGAGAGGGGGAAGCTGAAATTGCAAAACTTGCCATCCAGCAATTCGGAAGTATTGAAAACTATACAGAAGCCATGAACTATAATCTGAAACACTTTTCTGAAATCATGGAAAAACAGCTGGCTCAGATTCCGCAGGAAATGAAAGAAAATGATCTGTTTCTGAAATTAGCTTCCCAGAAGGAAGAAGATGCAGCTTCGGGCAACATCCAGGCCATCGTCAGGGAGATTATTGCCTTTGCCCATGGAAATGCTCCTTCTGATCTTGTGGGAGATTATGATCATTACTGTAGCTTAATCATCGACACTTATTCCAATGATTATCTGAAAACTGTTTTTAATACAAAGTACGGAGCCGGCAGCAGTGAATTTATCGTGAATGCATTTCAGTGTTATCTCGCAGAGAACAGATCCATCTGATCCCGTATCCCATGAGATAAAAACAGCGGCAGGCTACACAGTATCTCCGCCGCTGTTTTTTCATCCCTCGTTTCTTTTCTCAAAATACAGTTTTTCACCGGTCTGACTGCCGAAAGACGGATCTAATTATCCAGCGCCGTGCCATTCTCCCATGCGCGGCGGGAACGTAAAAATTCCGCTTCGGCATTCAGAAAACTTTCCGCGTTCTGCGGCAGGACAATCGGCTCAATCGTATTCGTTCTGTAGTCGCAGACATAAATCGTCCTGACACAGTTTAGAAACACCCAGTCAAAACGCTTCTTTTTGTTTTCCTGTTTCACACGCATATACTCAAACAGTGCATCTGCATCAATATCATTCTCATCCGTTGGATGCAGAAAAAGATACAGCCCATTAAACCCCCTGTGTACATAATTCGTATTTAACTTTTCCAGTTTTCTGTCAAAACGGTATTTTGCTTTGAAAAGATAATCCTGCTTTACCGTGCGATCCGGCAGAATCGCCCAGAAACGTCCGTTATAGAAATTGAGACGGTCTCCATATCTCTCAAATGCCTGAGGCGGCAGTTCCTCCTTCGGGCATCCAAGATATTGTTCAATAAAACTCTCTTCCTGCCCGTCATCCGGAAGAAGCGCCTGACTGACTTCCAGACCCAAATCCATCGTCTCATTGATCCAGTCCGGCGATTCGTTTTTGATAAAGTATGGCCGATATTCCTTCCACAGGTATTTGAGCGATACCGCCGCATAAATTTCATTTAACAGTTTTTCATATGCCACCGTATTCACCTGCCTTTCGCCTGTACGGCCGAACTTGTGATTTCCTTCGTTGCAAATCCCCCGATCAGTTCCTCACGAATCTGGCGAAACCCACACTTTCGAGCGGTTCTCTCGGAAGCCAGATTATCCTCTGTGCAATCCCATATAGGGACTAGACCTCTTTCCCGCATATCCTCAACCGTTTTTTTCACCAAATAGGAAGACAGTCCTTTTCTCCGATCAGGTTCTTTTGTAAAGACCGAAATATTCCCGAATCCACTGTCCCTGAAAAGCATACTGGCTCTGGCGACCACAGTATCATTCTTTATTGCTGTATAAATTATATTTTTCTCAAAATCTGCTTTTCGGTTTCCGTGGGCCTGCCTGATCTCGTCCAATATAAATTCTTTATCCCGATACCTTATCTGCAGAAACGCATCCGTAATCCGTTCAAAATGATATCCCTCCGGTTTCATCAGATTCACAGTCGGCTCTGTCAGACAAAAGACCTTCTGTTTCGAAATAAAAAACGGTATTTCCGGAAACATCCTACGAAACCATTCCCAAAGTTCTTTTGTATCTGCACTATACTCAAAATAGTCCATTCCATGCTTCTTTAAAAACGGTAAAATCGTCTGAACAAACCATATCCGGAACAAATTCGCTTTCTCTCTGATGGATGGCTTACCCATCAGCTGAAAACCTGCCTGATACGGACTCCACACCAATAAAAGATCCGGCGATTTGGCGCTGTCTGCCCAAATCGTTCCCTGTGCCTCTCCCCGGCTGTCTCCTCCGCGTGTGCCAACAATTGATTTTACAATTATAATCGTTTGCAGTTCCTGCGTCAAACACTCTTTGCATCCAGAAAATCCCTCCGATACTGGGATGGTGTAATCCCCTCCAATTTTTTGAATACCTTTGTGAACACACGATAATCCCCATAGCCTGCCTGGTTCGCCACTTCTGTGATGGAAAGAGAAGTAGTAAGGAGCAGTTTTTTCGCTTTTTCCATCCGGATATTGGTAAAATATGCCAGAAAACCCACGCCGATCTCACTCTTGAAAAGCTGACTGATATACTGAGGGTTCAGATGAAACTCCTCCGCCAGAACGGAAAGACTGATCTCCTCGGAAAGATGCTCCTGCAAATACCTGGTGATCCCGGTAATCGTTCGCTCCTCATGTTTTTCCGTTGCCGCTGCTGTCGATACCCGCTTTTCAAACAAAGCAATCTTCAGATTGTCAATACAGCTGCCAAACTCTTCATAATTCACAGGCTTCAAAATATAGTCCGTAATCTGCAGACGCAGGGCTTCTCTGCAATAGGAAAAATCATCATATCCGGACACGATCACAAACGCGATATCGGGATGTTTCATCCGGCTCAATTTAATCACCTGCAGACCATTCATAATGGGAATATTGATATCCATGATAACAATATCTGGCTGCAGCGTATCGATCAAAGCCAGCGCCTCCATGCCGTCAGCAGCCTCACCTGCCACTTCACAGTCATGGACTTCCCAGTCAAACAGCCGCTTAAATCCTTCCCGAATCATAATTTCATCATCTACCAAAAGTACACTTAGTTTTCTCATTTTCCTGTCTCCTTCCCGGGCAGCAATATATGTGCGGTCACACCACCGGTGGGATTCTCTGTATACCAGAGTCCATACTCCCGCCCGCACAGCAGCTTGATCCGCTTCTGCACATTCAGAATGCCAATACTGTTTCCCTCCAGTTTCGCCGGCTGCTTCGCATAGGACTGCAGCATCTGATCAATCACGGATTTCTTTTCCCCGGAAAAACCGCTTCCGGTATCGCAGACCAGAATCTCCATACGGTCTTCTGCCGTTTTACGTGCCGCAATGCGTATTTCTCCCCGATACCCCTTGTTTTTCATTCCATGGAGAACACTGTTCTCTACAATAGGCTGCAAGATAAAATTAGGAACCTGTACACCGCCCAGGTCCGGATCAATATCGTATTCACAGTGCAGTTCCGGATAACGATAACACATCAGTAACATATATGCTTCCAAAAGCGCCATCTCATCATCCAGCGTGACCATCGGCTGGTCCACCTTCACGCTGAGCCGAAAAAAATCCACCAGCTGCATCAGTAAGTCAGCTACTTTTTTGTCCCCGTTCAGCTGCGCCTGAATGCGAATCGTATCCAATGTATTATACAAAAAGTGGGGATTGACCTGACTTTTCAGGTACAGCATGGACATCTTCTGCTCCGTCAGTTCCGCCCGAAGAATATCCGGATTTTCCAAAGTCAGATAAAAGGACATCGTCATCAGTGTCAGACCCATACCGCTGATCAGCCAGGTTGGATTTATCGCCTGCAGCAGGGAGACAATTACTTCTATCACAAGTGCAGCGCCAATCGCAAATTTCTTTTTCGGATCGATCAGTTTCCAGCTGTGCAGCAAAAGCCACACACAAAAAAACAGGTAAAAGGCCATCGTGATATAGCATACACTTGCATGGATTCCGTCAGAGTAATTTCCGTCACGCGTTACCGCATAATGAACCGGCAGCACTAAGACGCCGAATTCCGCAGCTGCCAAAAACACTTTTGCAAACGTATCCAGATTCCTGGGCTTGCCGCTTTCTTCCTCTACCAGAATCGCAATATACTGATAAAACAGATATACCACCAGCACCATCGTTCCGATAAAAAGCCGGTGCAGAGCATCATTTATGAATACCGGTACCGTATCCAAATGGTTGACGCTATAGATGGTTGCAGCATCAAACACCAGATGAACCAGCATCGTAATCAGCAATGCAGAAAAAGTCCTGTGCAGCAGTGTATTCTTTCCTCCGGCAGAAAAGAAGACGTAAGCGACAAAAGCCAGTACAAAAAACAACGCAATTTCCATTCTTAACATGCGATTTTACCCTCCCCTTTCTGATATTGTATCAGATTCGATGCCGCAAGAACAGACCGGTCACGCAGGGAAATGTGTGAATTGTATTTTCACTTTTCCCTGATCGTTCAAACCATTCCGGATGTAATAATCACCAAAACAGTTATCTGCCAGCCATCGGTTGATATTCCTGCGAAGAAGGGGACCTTCTGTCTGTCTCTTTGCCATGTCAGTTCCAAACAAATGAATTTGTTTCGCAAGTCCCTCCCCAAATCTGGTCTCTTCCTTTGTGGTGGCCTGCGGTGTAAGGGGCAGACAAATCCCATGCTGCTCCCTGAAATCAATACTCCATTCTTTCTCTCATTTCATTCTTCATCTTGTTTCCTCACTTTCCTTGCATCTCTCCTGACGCAGTGTTGTAATCCGATTGTATCTGCCGTTTGATACCACCGATTATATTCTCCGGTTGTTGCAACCGGTCAAGATTTTTTTAAATATTAAAATCAGTGAGTAAGAAGGAGGGTATTTTACAATGTTTACCATGAAACATGTCTGTAAAGAAACGAACATGACTTATTTTCCGCTTCTTCTGCCACCTTTGTCTGTGCTACAGAACCAGAGGCCAGGACTTCCTTCAGAAATTCCTTTGCTGAATGAATTTTCTGTCCCCGTTTGTCTCCGCTCAACAAATCATCTGCACTGATGTCATATTCCCCAATCCATTCAAATCCAGTATCTTTATCCAAACGAAATGCGATGGATTTTCCCTCCGGCGCAAGGGAGCTTTTCACATGACACACCACACGGATTTCCGGTTCACCCTTGATCCTTCCGACAATCAGCACGCTTCTGGCTGCTGCTTGAAAATCAATAGAGCCAAGTCCACGGTATGACGATTTCCCATTACTGTTTTTGTTCATATGACCAATCAAAATAATCGCACAATGATATTTCTCAGCAAGCACAGCCACACGCTTCATCAAGGGGCGGATTTCATTTGCCCTGTGCATATCTACATCAGTCCCCAGGAAACCCTGTATCGGGTCTAAAACTACAAGGCGTGCTTTTGTCTTTATAATAGCTTCTTCTAATCTGGCATCCATCATAGTCAACGCCTGATCGTTATCATCAATTACCATCACTCTGGAACAGTCTGCACCTGCGGAAAGAAGTCGGGGCTTAATGGTATCGCCCAATCCATCCTCTGCAGTCTGATAAATTACATTTACCGGCTCTAGATCCATTGTTTTTTCCTCCAAGGCTGATTCATCACTGTCCGATGGTAATACCGCCTGACCTTTTGTCAGCTTTGCAATAATCTGTAGCACCATTGTAGTCTTGCCCTCACCGGGATCTCCCTGCACGATCGTAACGTTCCCAACGGGAATAAAGGGATAAAGCAGCCAATCTATTTTTTCTCCCTCTACCTGTTCCAGATTTATCAGTTTTAAATTCGGTTCGTTTCTTCTGTTATTCAAAATTACCTCCATTTTCTGTTGAAAGAAAGTGGAGACTTTGGTAGAATACCCTTAGTATTTGGTTTGGATTTTCTACCAAGTCTCCGCCTTTAGGTGTTTGCCGACACTTAAAGGCTTTTACTTTTCATCTTCCAATATCTCTGTTTTAAAATCACTTGCTGTCCAAGCTGCCAAACAACCATTACCAGTGATTTCAATTACCTGTTTCATTAGTGCCCGGCAGTCTGCCAGTACCTCATATAAATCTTCTGTTTCCAGATGATCCAGACGCTCCCACAACCGCCTTATTTCAAGGCTTAACCGATCACTTTGATATTTACCAACCGCAATCTTTACTTCCTGATGGAGTACCGATTGAATGAAATATTTCCCTTTCGGCAGTCCACTC
>JALEOU010000095.1 GCA_022766945.1 Fusicatenibacter sp.
CCATGCACCAAAGGTTGAAAAACCGGAAGCGATTCAAAACATTCACGAAAAACTGTTAAAAGCATACAATATATAGGAGATTTTGAAAGTGCCTGATAAAAATCAAGAGAAAAAGGCCCGTGTTTCACATTTTCCTGAACATGGCCCGATTGATGAAAATGGGAAAGAAATCTTGTTGTCGGTGAAAAACGTGGATATCACTTTCGGCAAAGGCGAGAATGCGGTAAGAGCAGTGAAAAATGCTTCCTTTGATATTTACAAAGGCGAGACATTCTCCCTGGTTGGCGAATCCGGATCCGGTAAGACAACAATAGGACGTGCGGTAATCCGTGTAAACCCCTGCGCCAGCGGCGAGATCCTCTACAAGGGGGTTCGAATATCCGGCAAGATTCCGCGTTCTCTGGACAGAGAAGTTATCCGTAATATCCAGATGGTATTTCAGGACCCGGCTGCATCTCTGAATGAGCGTGCAACGGTAGATTATATCGTATCTGAGGGTCTGTACAATTTCCATCTTTATGAAAATGAGGCGGATCGTGTCCGCAAAGTGGAGAGTATGATCAACGAAGTTGGTCTGCTCCCGGAACATCTGACACGTTATCCTCATGAGTTTTCCGGCGGCCAGCGCCAGCGTATCGGTCTTGCGCGTGCGATGGTTATGGAACCGGAACTGGTTGTGGCTGATGAGCCGATCTCTGCGCTGGATGTTTCCATCCGTGCACAGGTTCTGAACCTTCTGAAAAAATTCCAGAAGGAAAAACAGGTAACCTACCTGTTCATCGCCCATGATCTCTCCATCGTACGGTTTATTTCAGATCGTATCGGAGTTATTTACAAGGGTACCATTGTTGAGGTGGCAGAGGCAGAAGAACTGTTTAATTACCCGCTGCATCCGTATACCCATTCTCTGATCTCTGCGATTCCGATTCCGGATCCGCAGCTGGAGAAGAACAAAGTGCTCTTTACCTATGATCCTTCCATGCATGATTATTCCGAGGATAAGCCGGAATTTGTCTGCATCGGACATGATCACTGGGTCTATGGAAACAAAAAGGAGATTGAGGAGTACACGGCACTCCGTGAAAAGGGAGAACCGCTTCAGCCAATCACGATCAAAGATATCAATGCTCCGGAGGAAGAAGTATCTCATGAGGTACATTTCTCCAAGGCGGAGGATGAATTCCTGAAAACACCGGTTCACGATACAGGAAGTATCTGGTATACGGTAGCTTCATTTTTCCTTCCGATAATTGGTATTATTGCTGCTCTGATTTTCAAGAGCAAGAGATATTATCATAATTACAAATCATGTAAAAAAGGTGCGGTGATCGGATTTATCACGCTGGGTGTCATCATTGCAATCTTTGTAATCGCACTGATTTTGGTAGTCATATAACAGGACAAAGCCAGGGGAATCAAAGAACCTGGCTTTGTTTTCTTATAAGGAGATGTCTGCGATGAAGCATGCATGTCCATTTGCACATGAGGAGACATTATGGGTAGAACAACAAGAAACAGAAAACAGCCCCATCCAAGACCGGTCCAGAAAATCAACCTCAGTGAAAAAAATTTTCATTGGAGGGTGGCGGCAATGATCCTGCTGCTCGCCATTGGTCTGGCGGCTCTGATGTATGCGCTGATCTCTTATCTGTCTGTTGATCCGGGATGGAGGGAAATCGAAGTGTCATCCAATGAGCTAAGCTGTGGGGAAGATTTTACATTCAACTATCAGATCGGCGCAAGCGGTATCTCGGCATCCGCAGAACAGAAAGCGATCACAAAAAAATATTCGGATGCGACAGTAAAAGCGTACCGGCTGTTCTGCAACAATCAGTCCTTTGAGAATGAGACAAACGTCTTTGATATCAATCAGCATCCGAATGAAACCGTCCGGGTAGATGATGTACTCTACCAGGCATTTGAACTTCTGCAAAGCCAAAACAGAAGAGAACTGTATCTGGCACCGGTCTATCTGAATTATGAAAACCTGTTTTGCTGCCAGGATGATGTGGAAACGATAAGTTTCGACCCGTATGAAAACCAGGAACTGGCGGATGAGTTTTCACAGCTGACTGCCTATGCCCGCGATCCGGAATCTGTGAATCTGGAGCTTTTGGGTGACGGGAATGTTCGTCTGTATGTCTCGGAAGAATATCAGACCTTTGCATCAGAATACGGATACACCAACTATATCGATTTTTTCTGGATGAAAAATGCCTTTATCATCGATTATCTGGCAGAAGAGATGAAAAATGGGGGATACAAAAGGGGCATCCTCTCGAGCTGTGACGGTTTTATCAGAAATCTGGATGAAAGCGGAACAGAATTTACCTTTCAGATCTATGACCGTGTAGATCAGACAATCTATCCGGCTGCTTCCATGCACTATACGGATGCGGGAAGCATCATCTATCTGCATGATTACCAGATGACCGAGCGGGAAGAATGGTACTATTATGAGCGAAAAGACGGGCAGATTCGCACTCCCTATATCGACATCACGGATGGACTCTGCAAAAGTTCCGTCAGCAATCTGGTATCCTATTCCAAAGAAAGCAGCTGTTCCGAAATCCTGATGCAGATCCTCCCGATCTATATTGCCGATACCTTCCAGAAAGAAAAACTGACAACACTGTCAGAAAACGGCATCTATTCCATCTACTGCGAAAACTACACCATCTGGCATAACGACAACTACCTGACCCTGACCGATTACTATGCCGACGAAAACATCGTATACACCTCATCTGTCATAAAATAAATGAACCAGCCGTCCCCGGAAAATCCTTTGAGAATGGGATTGTACATTTGGCTTTGAAATGATAGAATAAGTTATAAGAAATACTTTGAAAAGCGAAGAATACTCGCAAGGAGGATGAGACATGACGATGGAAGAGAGACTGTACGAGTATATGGACTGGGCTGAGATTGAAGCGGTGGTGTATTCAGAGGAGAACCATCCGAGAACACTTCTTGGTCCCCATATCACTCCCGACGGTGTACTGATTCAGGGCTTTTTCCCGGATGCCAAGAAGGCAGCGGTTCGCACCATCAAAGACGGCGAAACGTATGAGATGGTGATGGAAGATGAGGCCGGTTATTTTGCAGTACTGGTACCGGGCAATGAGATTCCGGAGTATACACTGGTTTACACGGATGCGGAAGGACATCAAGTAGAACACTATGATCCCTATGCATTTCCGTCACAGTTTACAGAGAAGGAACAGAAACAGTTTGAAGCCGGTATTTACTATAACAGCTATGAAAAACTGGGTGCACATCCGATGATCATTGACGAGGTCAGCGGCGTTTACTTTGCAGTATGGGCACCAAATGCTATTCGCGTCAGCGTTGTGGGTAATTTCAATAACTGGGATGGAAGAGCTTACCAGATGAATCTTCTGGACTCCGGAATCTATGAGTTGTTCATCCCTGGAGTACGCGTTGGCGATTTGTACAAATATGAGATCAAGGCAAAAGGCGGTCTGACCTATCTGAAATCGGATCCGTACGCAAGCGCAGCACAGCTTCGCCCGAACAATGCCAGCGTAGTGGCAGATCTTGGCAACTATGTATGGCAGGATGAAGCCTGGATGAAACAGCGTCGGAACACACAGGGAGAGAAAGCTCCGATTTCCATCTATGAGATGCACCTTGGCTCATGGAGAAAACCGGATGATGGACGTGAATTCTATAACTGCCGTGAAATCGCACCGATGCTTGCAGAGTATGTGAAGGAGATGGGCTTTACCCATGTAGAACTGATGCCGGTGATGGAGCATCCTCTGGATGAGTCCTGGGGATATCAGGTAACCGGATATTATGCTCCGACTGCCCGCTATGGCACACCGGATGATTTCCGCTATTTTGTGGATTATCTGCATGGACAGGGAATCGGTGTGATTCTTGACTGGGTACCGGCACATTTTCCGAGAGACACTTTTGGCCTCTCAGCCTTTGACGGCACTTGCCTGTACGAACATTTTGATCCGAGACAAGGAGCTCATCCTCACTGGGGTACTCTGATTTACAATTACGGACGCCCGCAGGTTTCCAACTTTTTGATTTCCAATGCACTGTTTTGGGCGAAAGAATATCATGCGGATGGTATTCGTATGGATGCGGTGGCTTCAATGCTGTATCTGGATTATGGTAAAAATGACGGCGAATGGGTGGCAAATATCTATGGCGGCAATGAGAATCTGCAGGCGATCGAATTCTTAAAGCATCTGAATTCTGTATTTAAAAAAGAGTTCCCGGATGCACTCCTGATCGCGGAGGAGTCTACTGCATGGCCGAAAGTCACAGGAGCGCTGGATGATGATGGACTGGGATTTGACTACAAGTGGAACATGGGATGGATGAATGATTTCACCGAATACATGAAGAACGATCCGGTTTTCCGCGGGTATCATCACAATCAGCTCACCTTCTCCATGGTGTATGCTTTTTCAGAAAAATTCCTTTTGAGTCTCTCTCATGACGAAGTCGTTCATATGAAGGGCTCTATGTATACCAAGATGCCGGGAAATCCGGAACAGAAGATGGCGAATCTGCGTCTTGCTTATGGATATCAGATTGCGCATCCCGGCAAAAAACTGATGTTTATGGGTCAGGAATTTGCGCAGGAGAAAGAATGGAATGAGAAAGCTTCTCTTCAGTGGGATGTTTTGGACAACGAAAGAAATCAGCAGTTCAAAGATTATATGGCTGCTCTGCAGAAAGTCTACAAAGAGTATCCGGCTTTACATGAACTGGATAGTGCTCCGGAAGGCTTTGAGTGGATTAACGGTATGGAGTGGGAGAAAAATCTGCTGATCTTCCTGCGTAAAACAGAGAAAAAAGAGGAGACACTGCTTGTTGTATGTAACTTCTCCAATATGGAGTATGATGATTTCCGTATCGGAGTTCCGTATCCAGGGAAATATAAAGAGATCTTCAACAGTGATGCGAAAGGATACGGTGGAACAGGCGTGGTAAATCCGCGGGTGAAGATGTCAAAGAAAATGGAGTGGGATGAGAGACCGGATTCCATCTCTGTAAAGATTCCGCCGCTGGGAATCTCCATCTTTACCTATGCAAAAGCGGAAACAGGTACTGCAACTAACCGCACAGCAAAGAAAAAACAGGCAGCAAAATCCGTAAAGGAAAGTACGGCAGAAGTAGGTGAGATCAGCAAGGAAAAAGCTGTAAAAACAGCCGGAAGAAAGACAAAGAAAGCTGCCGCAGAAGAAAAAACAGCTGCAAAATCAGAATCAAAAGCAGTAAAAGCAGTAAAAGAACTGATTTCAGAGACTGTTGGAAAAAAAGCAGAGAAAGAAGAAAAGAAAGAAAAGAAATCTGCCAAAACCAAAAAAGAGACTCCTGTAAAAGAAAAGAAAACAGCAAAGAAAGCATCCAAAAAGGATTCTGTGTCGGAGAAGGAAAAAAATGCGGAAGATTCCTCTTTGAAAAAAGCAAGTCTGAAGGAAGAACTTCAGCATAAGTTTGAGACGGAGGAGAACTAATCAATGTCTCTGGAAGGAATGTACAATTATCTGCTGGATAAACTGGGAGCCGCTGCAGATCAGATTCTGAAACTGGTACTTGCAGTCGTCGTATTTGTGATTGCGAGAAAACTGATTATCTGGCTCTGTGATGCGATTAAGAAGAACATGAGAAAATTTCATGCAGAGGAGGCGATTATCAGTTTTGTGGTTTCCCTGGTGAAATACGGGCTGAATATCCTCCTGGTGATGACGCTGATTGTCCAGCTTGGGATTGTTTCAGAGGCTTCCATCGCAGCCGCGATCGCATCTGCCGGCGTTGCAGTTTCTCTTGCACTGCAGGGAGGACTTTCCAACTTTGCAGGCGGGCTGATGATTTTGTTGCTGAAACCATTTAAAGTCGGGGACTACATTGTGTTTCCGGGCGAAACGATGGAAGGAACAGTCAAGAAGATTGAACTGTATTATACGACACTGAACAGTATCGATAATCGCACAATCATGATTCCGAATGCGAATCTGACGAATAATACCATCATCAATGTGACTGCGATGAACAAAAGAAAACTGGAGATCAAAGTCGGAATCTCCTATGATTCGAATTTTCAAAACGCAAAGGAGATTCTGCAGCGGCTGGTTGAAAATGAACCGAGATTCTTCCCGGAGGAACAGCAGTTTTTTGTGGACGAGCTGGGAAGCAGTTCTGTTGTAGTCGGAATGCGCGCCTGGCTGGGGACAAATGATTACTGGCCGGTGAAATGGGAAATGAACGAACGCATCAAGCAGGAATTCGATCAGGCAGGAATCATCATCCCCTATCAGCAGCTGGATGTTCATATCAAAGAAGAGTAATTGCGCAGCGTCCGTTGCTGTCTGAACAGTAAAATGCAAAAATAAAGGCAAAACCCCTTGCAATTCGAAAAAGAGAGTGCTATACTGTTTTTGTTAATAAGTAACTGGTATAGAGTGGACGGAATCGTCCACTCTTTCTTATGTAAGAAAAACAGTCGCCAAGGCGTCTGTTGATCTAAAGAAGGTGGTGAGGATTTGAGCAGAAAGGAAACCTATGAACAAAAAGCCGAGGAGCTGATCAGCCCGATCGTATCTGCCAATGGTTTTGAACTGGTAGATGTGGAATACGTAAAAGAGGGAGGAAACTGGTACCTTCGAGCTTATATCGATAAGGAGGGCGGCATCACAGTGGATGACTGTGAAACAGTAAGCCGTGCATTCTCCGACAAACTGGATGAGGAAGACTTTATCGAAGATGCTTATATTATGGAAATCAGTTCACCGGGACTTGGCCGTCCGCTGAAAAAGGAAAAAGACTATGCCAGAAGCATGGGCAAGGAACTGGAGATCCGGACTTTCAAGGCAATTGACAGAAGCCGGGCATTCTACGGCATACTCACCGCATATGATGATAACAGTGTGACTATCGAGGAGGAAGACGGAACTGTGCGTACATTTCAGAAAAGCGAGATTGCGCTGATCCGGCTGGCTTTTGATTTTTAAATACAGGAGGAAAAGAGAAAGATGAATACAGAATTGATGGAGGCCCTGGATATTCTTGAAAAAGAAAAGAACATCAGCAAAGAGACATTGTTGGAGGCAATTGAGCAGTCTCTTCTGCAGGCCTGTAAGAACCATTTTGGCAAAGCTGACAATGTGAAAGTTACGATCAACGGACAGACCGGCGACTTTAAAGTAGTTGCTGAGAAGGTGGTTGTGGAAATCGTAGAAGATCCGGTGACACAGATTGCCCTGTCCGACGCGAAGCGTGCGGATTCCAGATACGAAATCGGAGATATTGTCCCGGTGGAGATCAAGTCAAAGGAATTTGGGCGTATCGCAACACAGAATGCCAAAAACGTGATTCTGCAAAAAATTCGCGAAGAAGAGCGAAAAGTTCTTTTTGACCAGTATTTTGAAAAGGAACACGATGTTGTCACCGGTATCGTTCAGCGGTATGTAGGGCGCAATGTCAGCATCAATCTTGGCAAGGCAGATGCGCTCCTGACCGAGAATGAGCAGGTGAAAGGGGAAGTCTTCCAGCCGACGGAGCGTGTGAAAGTCTATGTCCTGGAAGTAAAGAATACGACAAAGGGTCCCAAGATTCTCGTTTCCAGAACGCATCCGGAACTTGTGAAGCGTCTGTTCGAGTCTGAGGTTGCAGAGGTTTCAGAGGGAATCGTTGAGATTAAGAGTATTGCGCGTGAGGCAGGTTCGCGTACAAAGATGGCGGTATGGTCCAATGATCCCAATGTGGATGCGGTCGGTGCCTGTGTCGGGATGAACGGAAGCCGTGTCAATGCTGTGGTAAGTGAACTGCACGGAGAAAAAATTGATATTATTACCTGGGACGAAAATCCTGCACTCCTCATTGAAAATGCGTTAAGCCCGGCAAAAGTCATTTCTGTTATGGCAGATCCGGATGAGAAGACCGCAAAAGTAATCGTTCCGGACTATCAGCTCTCTCTGGCAATCGGAAAAGAAGGACAGAATGCCCGTCTTGCCGCCCGTCTGACCGGATTCAAGATCGACATCAAGAGTGAGACCCAGGCAAGAGAAGCCGGCGACTTTGATTATGTCGAGGAAGAAGAGTACGAGGACGAGGAGTACTTTGAGGAAGAATATCCGGAAAATGACGAGGAAACGCTTCAGAATGAAGAAACTGACTATGAAGAGCTGACCTTTGAGGAGGAAAACCCGTGAGCACAGTTCGAAAAGTGCCGCTGCGCAAATGTACCGGCTGCGGTGAGATGAAAAGCAAGAAAGAGATGATCCGCGTCGTAAAGACCACAGACGGTCCGATCGTTCTGGATAAAACCGGAAAACAGAATGGACGCGGAGCTTATGTATGTTCTTCGGAATGTCTGGAAAAAGCTGTTAAAAATAAGGGACTTTCCCGCTCACTGAAAACGGAGATTCCGGGAGAGGTCTATGAGACACTGAAGGAGGCATTTGCGAAGCTTGAACAGTCAAAATAAAGGATTATCCATGTTAAGCCTTGCTATGAAAGCGGGAAAAGTGGTAAGCGGAGAATTCCAGACCGAACAGGCCATTAAGGGAGGAAGCGCTGCTCTTGTCATCATTGCGGAGGAAGCATCGGCCAATACACAGAAGAAATTCCGTAATATGTGTGCATACTATAAAGTGCCCCATCTGGTGTACGGCACAAAGGAACAGCTTGGAAGGACGATCGGAAGAGAAGAACGGTCTTCCGTGGCAGTATGCGACAGGAATTTTGCAGAGAAGATAGCAGCGATGTTGACGGAACCGTGTGGAATGGAAAGGTCGGTGGATCAATGCAAGGGAAAGAAAAGCGAAAAGTGCAAATAGAGGAGAAGAGATCATTGGAAAAGAAAGATACAGAAAACAGAGAAATTCAGAAAAAGCCGGAGGAGCAGGCGAAACCGAAAAAGAAGAATATTATTTCGGTTGTACGTCCGCAGAATGCTACCAGTAAAGAAGCGAGAGAATTTACAAGAACTCAGGGACAGCGCTCCAAAGGAGAGCGTCCAGCCCGTCCGTCCCGTCCGGATGGAAATCGTGCTACCCGCCCGGATGGCAATCGTCCGTCCCGTCAGCAGGAGCGTCCAGCCCGCCCCAATACGGCAGAGGATGTTAAGGCACAGTCTGCCAAAACAGAAACAGCTCCCGTATCAGCAAACACAACAGCAGAAGCTGCTGGAAATCAGAACCCGGGTGCCAATACAGCTGCTGCAAATGTGAAACCGGCCGCTGAGCAGCGTCCGGCGGGAGATCGTCCTGCCCGCAGCGGAGACCGTCAGGATCGTCCTTTCCGCAGCGGAGACCGCCAGGAACGCCCATCAGGAGAACGCCAGAACCGCAGCGGTGATCGTCAGGATCGTCCATCAGGCGAGCGTACCGGTCGTGGAAATGATCGTTTTGACCGTCTGACAGGTGAGCGTCAGAACCGCAGCGGTGATCGTCAGGATCGTCCATCAGGCGAACGTACCGGCCGTGGAAATGATCGTTTTGACCGTCCGACAGGTGAGCGTCAGAACCGCAGCAGTGATCGTCAGGATCGTCCGGCGGGTGATCGTCCGTTCCGGAGCAACGATCGCGCAGGGCGCGGAAATGATCGTCCGATAGGAGACCGTCCGGCTCGTCAGGGAGATCGACCGATGGGAGATCGCCAGAATCGTCAGGGAGACCGTCCGTCCCGTCCGGCGATTCCCAAACCATTTCAGGGTAAGGATGAGGAAACTCAGAATCGGCGTCCGCAGGGAGAAAGAAGAAGAAGCGAACACAAGAGCAATGCGGCTGAAACCATGGATCTTGGAATCAAAAAACCGAGCCGTGATACAGGAAAGAAAGAAAAAGATAAGAATAAAGATACTTTAAGAGAGAATAAATTCAGTGAAGACCGCCGCAGCGGAAACCGCCCGAATCAGGGACATCATCAGCAGCCGAAACTGCCCAAAGCATTGCAGAAACCGGCAGTAAAACCGAAACAGGAATCTCCCAGGGAGGAGATCAGGGAAATCATCCTTCCTGAGAAGATGACAATCCGTGAGCTCGCTGAGAAGATGAAGATGCAGCCTTCCGTTATTGTGAAAAAGCTGTTTATGGAAGGTGTTATGGTTACTGTGAACCATGAGATCGATTTCGAAAAGGCACAGGAAATTGCGATGGACTATAATATCATTGCAGAGCCGGAAGAAAAAGTAGATGTGATCGAAGAACTTCTGAAAGAGGACGAGGAAGATCCAAACGAACTGGTTCCGCGTCCGCCGGTTGTCTGTGTCATGGGTCACGTAGATCATGGTAAAACATCACTTTTGGATTGTATCCGGAATACACATGTAACGGACCGTGAGGCGGGCGGTATTACACAGCATATCGGTGCCTACACAGTTTCCGTCAACAAACAGCGGATTACTTTCCTTGATACACCGGGTCATGAGGCATTTACCGCTATGCGTATGCGTGGAGCAAATGCAACAGATATCGCGATTCTCGTTGTCGCTGCAGATGACGGTGTGATGCCTCAGACCGTGGAGGCGATCAACCATGCGAAAGCGGCAGGTGTTGAGATCGTGGTTGCCATCAATAAGATTGATAAGCCGGGTGCCAATGTAGAGAGAGTCAAACAGGAACTTTCCGAGTATGCACTGATTCCTGAGGACTGGGGCGGAAGTACCGTATTTGTTCCGGTATCTGCCAAGACACAGGAAGGTATTGAGGATCTTCTGGAAATGATCCTTCTGACTGCAGAGGTCCTGGAACTGAAGGCAAATCCGAAGCGC
>JALEOU010000096.1 GCA_022766945.1 Fusicatenibacter sp.
CAAAACAAGGTGGCACCACGGATAGTTTGTATTGTCCGCCCTTGACAGAGTATTTTGATAAAATCTCTGTCAGGGGCGTTTTTTTATTTCCGGAAATTCTCCATCGGAACGTTATTTGGAAAGGAGCAGCAGAATTTTATGAAACAGACAACTTTTGAAGAGATTCAGACAATCGCTGCATCCGGGAAATACCGGAGAATACCGGTTAGCCGGGAGATGTATTCGGATATTCGGACACCGATCGAGGTGCTGCGTATCCTGCAGGGAACCAGCGGACATTGCTTTATGCTGGAGAGTGCGGAGGATCGGAAACAGTGGGGAAGATATACATTCCTCGGATACGATCCGGCGCTGGAAATAACCTGCACGGACGGAGAGCTGACGCTGACTGCCGGAGAAGAAGTTCTGGACAGTATCCTTGAGATGGAAACAGTGCAGTCGGAAGTCCTGCCTGTTGGACAGATGCGGGTGATAATGCGGGACGTTCCTCCGGGCGATATGATTGAAAGGATCCTCGAAGCGAACAGAAGTCCCAGAATGGATACACTGCCGACATTTACCGGAGGCCTGGTGGGATATTTTTCCTATGACTACATCAAATACAGTGAGCCATCACTGAAGCTGGATGCGGCAGATGAAGAGCAATTCAAGGATGTGGATCTGATGCTTTTTGACAAAGTCATCGCTTACGATAACTTTCGGCAGAAAATCATTCTGATCGTCAACATGGAAACGAAAGATCCCCAGACAGGCTATCAGAAGGCTATCCGGGAGCTGGATGTGATAGAACAGCTGATACGGCGGGGAACACCGGCGAAGCATGAGGCGGGACATTTGCTTTCCGGGTTTCGGTCTCTGTTTTCTGAGGAGGAATATTGTGAGAAAGTGGAACAGGTCAAACATTATATTCGCGAAGGGGATCTGTTCCAGCTGGTTCTCTCCAATCGTCTGGAGGCTGATTTTGAGGGAAGCCTCCTGGATACGTACCGGGTGCTGAGAACAACGAATCCGTCCCCTTACATGTTTTATTTCTGTAGCGAGGATGTGGAGATCGCCGGTGCTTCGCCGGAAACGCTGGTGAAAGTGGAAAATGACGAAATCCGTACCTACCCGCTGGCAGGAACCAGACCAAGAGGAAAGAACAGGGAGGAAGATGAAGCCCTGGAGAGGGAATTGCTGGCCGATGAAAAGGAACGGGCAGAACATAATATGCTGGTCGACCTTGGAAGAAATGATCTTGGAAAACTGTGCAGATTCGGAAGCGTTGAGGTGGAAAAATACATGTTTGTGGAGCGCTATTCTCATGTGATGCATATCGGATCCACGGTGAAAGGGCGTTTACGGGAGAATGCAAAAAGTGTAGATGCGATTGCATCGGTACTTCCGGCTGGAACTCTTTCAGGTGCTCCTAAGATTCGTGCCTGCCAGATCATACACGAATTGGAGGGGAACAAACGCGGTATCTATGGCGGGGCCATCGGTTATCTGGATTTTACAGGAAATCTGGATACCTGCATTGCAATTCGGCTGGCATTTAAAAAGAACGGAAAACTATACGTGCGGTCAGGCGCAGGAATTGTTGCAGACAGCGTTCCAAAGAAAGAATATCAGGAATGTATTAATAAAGCCAAAGCGGTGCTGCAGGCACTTCATGAGGCAGAAGGAGGAATGGATTTATGATTCTGTTAGTCGATAATTATGACAGTTTTTCCTACAATCTTTATCAGCTTGTGGGAGCAATTTGTCCGGAAATTCGGGTGATTCGAAATGATGAGCTGACGACCGATGAAATCCGCAGACTGTCGCCGGAAGCGATCATCCTTTCCCCCGGACCCGGAAGACCGGAAAATGCCGGCCGGTGTGTTGAGATTGTACAGGAACTCGGAAGGAATATTCCGATTCTGGGCGTTTGCCTCGGCCATCAGGCCATCTGTTATGCCTATGGTGCAAAAATCACGTATGCAAAAGAACTGATGCATGGAAAGCAGTCTATGACAGAAGTTGATGTTTCTTCCCCACTGTTTGCAGGACTGCCGGAAGAAATACAGGTGACTCGTTATCATTCGCTGGCTGCGGACGAGACATCGGTTCCGGAGGAGATGAGAGTTACGGCGCGTACCCTGGACGGAGAGATTATGGCAGTGGAGCACCGCAAATATCCGGTCTATGGGGTGCAGTTTCACCCGGAATCGATCATGACTCCCGAAGGGAAAGAAATACTGAAAAACTTCGTATCAATTGGAAAGACGATGGAAATAAGAAAGGCAGGTAAGGTAAGATGATCAAAGAAGCAATTATGAAACTGGCACAGAGAGAAAATTTAACCTATGAGATGGCGGAAGCTGCAATGGATGAGATTATGGGCGGGGAGGCAAGTCAGGTGCAGATGAGCGCTTTCCTGACCGCAATGAGTTTAAAGGGAGAAACGATTGAGGAGATTACAGCCTGTGCCGCCGGCATGAGAAAACATTGTGTCCGGCTCCTGCATGATCAGGAAGTTCTGGAAATTGTCGGAACCGGAGGAGACCATTCCAATTCCTTTAATATATCCACAACCGCTTCGCTTGTCGTATCTGCCGGCAAAGTTCCGGTGGCAAAACATGGCAACCGTGCAGCTTCAAGCAAATCCGGTGCGGCTGATTGCCTGGAAGCTTTGGGTGTCAAGATTGCTCTGGAACCGGAGAAGAGCACTGAAGTGTTAAAGCAGATTGGAATCTGTTTCCTGTTCGCACAGAACTATCACCTGTCTATGAAGTATGTGGCTCCCGTTCGAAAAGAGCTGGGAATCCGCACGATTTTTAATATCCTTGGCCCACTGACCAACCCTGCAGGTGCCACGATGCAGCTGATGGGTGTCTATGACGAAAGCCTGGTACAGCCTCTTGCAGAAGTACTTTCGAATCTGGGTGTAAAACGGGGGATGGTTGTCTATGGACAGGACGGACTGGACGAAATTTCAATGAGTGCTCCCACCACAGTCTGCGAAATCCGCGATGGAGAATTTACTTCCTATGTGATCACACCGGAGGAGCTGGGACTTAAGCGATGCAGGAAAGAGGAACTGGTAGGCGGTACTCCTGCAGAAAATGCGGATATCGCACGGAGAATCCTTACCGGCGAAAAAGGGCCGAAACGTGATGCGGTTGTGATTAATGCTGCAGCTGCTCTTCATATTGCGAAAGATCAGCTTTCCCTGAAAGATGCTGTGACAGTGGCGCAGGAGCTGATCGACAGTGGGAAAGCACTCCGTCAGCTGGAGGAATTTGTGCGTTTGACGAACACACTTTAGAAGGGATCGGTTGTGTCATGATACTGGAAACCATTGCAAATGCTGCAAGAAAGAGAGTTGCCGAGCGGGAAAAAATCCTTTCGGCAAAAGAAGTGGAACGCCTGGCAAGAGAGAAAAATCCGGATACCGGGTTTCCATTCGAAAAGGCACTGGCAAAGCCAGGCATATCCTTTATCTGTGAAGTGAAGAAAGCATCTCCGTCCAAAGGGATCATTGCTCCTGAGTTTCCGTACCTGGAGATTGCAAAAGAATATGAACAGGCTGGAGCAGCCGCGATTTCCTGTCTGACAGAACCGGAATTCTTTCTGGGATCAGATCAGTATCTTTTGGAAATTGCGTCTTTGGTATCCATACCGGTGCTGCGAAAAGACTTTACCATTGATCCTTATATGATTTATGAAGCAAAAGTTCTCAATGCATCTGCGGTTCTGCTGATCTGCTCATTGCTTAACGATGCGCAGTTGAAGGAATATCTGGAAATCGCACATTCTCTTGGACTTTCAGCGCTGGTGGAGGCTCACACGGAAGAAGAGGTTGATCGGGCAGTGGCTGTGGGTGCGAGAATTATTGGTGTTAATAATCGAAATCTCAAAGATTTTACTGTGGATATCCAAAACAGTGAACGACTTCGCAGCAGGGTTCCCGGTGAAATTCTCTATGTTTCCGAAAGCGGAATCCGTACACCGGAGGATATCGGACGTCTTTATCGAAATGGGACAGATGCCGTACTGATCGGAGAAACTCTTATGCGCAGTGAAGACAAAAAAGCGGAACTGAATAAACTGTCTTCTCTGTGCAAAATGGATCCGGAAAGGAAAAAACAAAGATGATGGAAGAAACCAAAATCAAGATCTGCGGTCTTTCCAGACTGTGTGATATCGATTATGTAAATGAGTTAAAACCGGATTATGTGGGATTTGTATTTGCCAAAAGCCGCAGGCGGATTACCAGGGAACATGCATGGACCCTGAGACAAAAGCTTGATCCAAAGATTCAGGCTGTCGGGGTATTTGTCAATGAGCTTGCTCCTGTAGTTGCCGGATATCTTGAGGCGGGAATTATCGATCTTGCGCAGCTGCATGGCTGTGAGGACGAGATCTACCTGCACAGCCTGCGACAGCAGACAGGTCAGCCGATTATCAAAGCTTTTTCCATCAGAAACAGGGAGGATGTCACAAAGGCCAGTGAAAGTACTGCGGATTATATCCTCCTGGATCATGGAGCGGGCGGAACAGGAACTGCATTTGACTGGACGCTGGTTCAGGAGATGAAGCGGCCGTTCTTTCTTGCCGGTGGTCTTGGACCGGATAATATAGAACACGCGATGGCTGCTGTACATCCCTTTGGAGTGGATATCAGCAGCGGAGTTGAAACAGATGGATATAAGGATTATCACAAAATACAGGATTGCATAAGGAGGATCAGAAATGTCTGATGGAAGATTTGGAATTCACGGAGGGCAGTATGTGCCGGAGACTCTGATGAATGAAGTGATCAATCTGGAGAAACAATACAATCACTACAAAAACGATCCGGACTTTTGCCGGGAACTGGAGGAATTGCAGAGAAACTATGCGGGCCGCCCTTCGCTCCTATATTATGCGGAAAAGATGACAAAAGACCTGGGTGGGGCCAGGATTTATCTGAAACGGGAAGATCTCAATCATACAGGATCCCACAAAATTAACAACGTGCTTGGACAATGTCTGCTCGCCAAGAAAATGGGGAAGACCCGGATCATTGCCGAGACAGGAGCAGGACAGCACGGAGTTGCAACTGCGACAGCAGCAGCACTGATGGGAATGGAATGCGAAATTTTCATGGGAAAAGAAGACACAGAGCGCCAGGCTTTGAATGTGTACCGTATGGAACTTCTCGGAGCGAAGGTTCACGCAGTAACAACGGGAACGATGACATTAAAAGATGCCGTCAATGAGGCGATGAGAGAGTGGGCTTCCCGCGTGGATGATACCCATTATGTGCTTGGTTCTGTTATGGGCCCGCATCCGTTTCCGACGATCGTCCGTGATTTTCAGTCGGTGATCAGCCATGAGGCAAGAGAACAGATTCTGGAAAAGGAAGGGAAACTCCCCAAAGCTGTGATGGCCTGCGTGGGAGGAGGCAGCAATGCAATGGGGATGTTTTATAATTTTATTAATGATCCCGGGGTACAGCTGATCGGCTGTGAGGCGGCCGGGCGCGGGGTTCACACAGCGGAAACGGCAGCCACCATTGCCACTGGAACCCTGGGTGTCTTTCATGGTATGAAATCCTATTTCTGCCAGGATGAATACGGACAGATTGCACCGGTTTATTCCATTTCAGCCGGACTGGATTATCCGGGAATCGGTCCTGAGCATGCTCATCTGCATGATATCGGCAGAGCGCAGTATGTACCGGTGACAGATGATGAGGCGGTAGCTGCTTTTGAATATCTGGCTAAAACTGAGGGGATTATCTGTGCCATTGAAAGCGCTCATGCAGTTGCCCATGCCATCAAAATAGCAAAAGATTATACACCGGATGATTCGATCATTATTTGCCTTTCAGGGCGCGGTGATAAAGACGTTGCTGCAATCGCAAGATACAGAGGGAGGGATCTTCATGAGTAAAGTAACTGAAGCATTTGCAGATGGAAAAGCATTTATTCCGTTTCTTACGGCCGGTGATCCGAGTCTGGAAAAAACAGAAAAGTACATCCTGGAGCTGGAAAAAGCCGGTGCGGATCTGATCGAGATCGGAATCCCTTTTTCCGATCCGATAGCAGAGGGAGTTGTCATCCAGGAGGCAGACCTGCGTGCGCTGAAGGCGGGAACAACAACAGACGGTATCTTTGAAATGATATCCTCCGTGAGAACAAAGACGCAGATTCCGCTGGTTTTTATGACGTATCTGAATCCGGTTTTTCACTATGGATACGAACGGTTTTTCGCACGCTGCGAAGAGGTGGGCATCAACGGTATTATTATTCCGGATCTGCCATATGAGGAAAAAGGTGAGCTTTCGGAAATCGCCAGAGCACATAGTGTCGATGTGATTTCTCTTATTGCACCGACTTCGGAACAGAGAATTCAGACAATCGCGTCTGATGCAGAAGGATTCATCTATCTGGTATCTTCCATGGGAGTGACAGGTATGCGAAGTGAGATCAAGACAGATCTCAAATCCATGATTGATGCGATCCGCAAAGTGACGGACGTGCCGATCGCTGTGGGATTTGGAATTAATACGACAGAACAGGCGAGAAAGATTGCCGGCATTGCTGACGGTGTGATTGTGGGAAGTGCGATTGTCAAGATGATTGCCCAGTACGGAGCGCATGCGGAACAGCATATTTATACTTATGTTCGTATGATGAAAGAGGCTGTGCGTGTTGAAACAACCTTAACCGGAACGGCAAAGGCGTTGCGTGATTGAAATTTTTGTGATAAGATTATGGCGTGTCTGATAAAGAGCAGGAAATACTCTCTCAGGCACGCTTTTTTCAGTTTCAGATGAAAGAAGAAACATTCTGATATGGAGGAAATACATGTTAGATGTATGTTTGCTGGGGACCGGTGGAATGATGCCATTGCCGAGGCGCAGACTGACTTCCCTGATGACCAGATATAATGGAAGCAACCTTTTGATTGACTGCGGAGAGGGAACTCAGGTTGCGATTAAAGAAAAAGGATGGACATTTAAACCAATTGACGTGATTTGTTTCACCCATTATCATGCGGATCATATCAGCGGCCTGCCGGGGCTTCTCCTCACTATGGGAAATACAGATCGGCGTGAGCCCCTTACGATGATTGGCCCAAAAGGGCTGGAACGTGTGGTAAATGCACTGCGTGTTATTTGTCCGGAACTGCCCTTCCCGATTCACTTTCTGGAAATTACAGAGCCTGAGGCAGTTTTTGAACTGTATGGCTATAAAATCACGGCTTTTCGTGTGCAGCATAATATGATCTGTTATGGTTATACGATCGAGATTCTGCGTAAGGGGAAATTTGATGTGGAGCGTGCGAAGGAGCAGAAGATTCCGATTCGACTCTGGAATCCGCTTCAAAAAGGAGAAACGGTAGAGATTGACGGAAAAACTTATACACCGGATATGGTACTTGGACCTGCGAGAAAGGGAATTAAAGTCACCTATTGTACTGATTCGCGCCCGGTACCTGCGATTTCGGAACATGCAAAGGATTCGGATCTGTTTATCTGCGAGGGTATGTATGGCGAACCGGACAAGGAAGCCAAAGCACGGGAATATAAACATATGACATTTCAGGAAGCTGCAAAGCTTGCACTCGATGCCAATGCAAAAGAGTTATGGCTGACTCATTTTTCACCGTCCCTGGTAGGACCGGAGCAATATATGGAGGATGTGAGAAGGATTTTTCCGCCGGCAATGCTGGGAAAAGACGGAAAAACCGTCGAGCTTTCCTTTGATTCATAGAAAGGTTTGGAAAATATATGGAAGAGAAAGATATTCTGATCCTGGCAATCGAGAGCTCCTGTGATGAGACAGCGGCATCTGTGGTAAAAAACGGGAGATGTATCCTCTCCAATGTAATATCCTCTCAGATTGCGCTTCACACACTGTATGGAGGTGTCGTGCCGGAGCTGGCATCAAGAAAACACATTGAGAAGATCAATCAGGTGATCGAGGCTGCTCTTTTGGAGGCCCATGTGACACTGGATGATCTGGATGCAGTCGGAGTTACCTATGGTCCGGGGCTGGTGGGAGCACTTCTGGTAGGAGTTGCGGAGGCGAAAGCCATTGCCTATGCAAAAAAACTCCCTTTGGTTGGAGTACACCACATAGAGGGACATGTATCTGCGAATTATATTGAACATCCGGATCTGGAACCGCCGTTTTTGTGTGAGATCGTTTCGGGCGGTCATACACATCTGGTTATCGTGAAAGATTATGGAGAATTTGAGATTCTTGGAAGAACCAGGGACGATGCGGCAGGAGAAGCTTTCGACAAAGTAGCCCGTGCGATCGGGCTTGGCTACCCTGGCGGCCCCAAGATTGACCGGCTTTCCAGGGAGGGAAATCCATCCGCGATTGCATTTCCGAGAGCCCATATTGAGGATGGGCCTTATGATTTCAGCTTCAGCGGTCTCAAATCAGCAGTGTTAAATTACCTGAATAAATGCCGCATGACCGGTGAGCCGGTTGTGGAAGCGGATGTGGCAGCATCGTTTCAGCAGGCGGTTGTGGATGTTCTGGTAGACAATGCAATTCGTGCTGCGAAAGACTATGGTATTGAACGTCTTGCAATTGCAGGAGGCGTGGCATCCAATCAGGGACTGCGCACTGCGATGGAGGAGGCATGTAAAAAAGAAGGAATCCGTTTTTATCGTCCGTCTCCAGTATTCTGTACGGACAATGCGGCCATGATTGGAGTGGCTGCTTATTACGAATATCGCAAAGGTACCCGTCATGGGTGGGATTTAAATGCCGTGCCGAATCTTCGGCTGGGTGAGCGATAGAGAAAAAGTGTCCTTGGAGGCGAGAAAGCGTATGAGGGAGCGTGAAAAACAAAAAAGATGTACGGCCATCGTTCTGGCAGCAGGAAAAGGGAGCAGAATGGGTACTTCTGTGGCAAAACAATATCTGGAAATCGGAGGAAAACCGGTGGTTGTTCATGCCCTGGAAGCCTTTGACAATGCACCGGAGATTTCAGAAATCCTTTTGATGACGGGAAAAGGACAGGAAGCATACTGCCGTCATGAGATTGTGGAAAAATACGGAATTCAAAAGGTATCTGCGATTGCCGAAGGAGGAAAAGAACGGTACGAAACGGTCTGGAAGGCCTTGCTTTTGCTTAAGGATCTGGAAGAAAAACGGCAGGAAAAGACAGAATATGTTTTTATCCACGACGGTGCAAGACCGTTTATAGATCATGATATTATCTGCCGTGCTTATGAAAAAGTGCAAAAGTGTGATGCGTGTGTGGTTGGAATGCCGGTAAAAGACACAATCAAGATACTGGATCAGGAAGGGAATATCATAGAAAGCCCGCAAAGAGAGCTGGTATGGCAGGCACAGACACCACAGGTTTTTCAAAAAAATCTGATTACCAGGGCTTTTGAAAAAATGATGCGTCATCCAATCGCTCTTATTACAGATGATGCTATGGTGGTGGAGAAGGAAACGGGCACCAGGGTCCAGATGGTGCTGGGAAGTTATGAAAACATCAAGATTACCACCCCGGAAGATCTGGAAATTGCAGAATCATTTTTGAAGCGCAGAGCGGAAAATAAGATGTGATAAGAAGAGAAGGATCCCCGGATCTGGTAACAGGATTATAATTGCTTTTGTACCGCTGCGTTTCTCAAGGGTCTGCTTTCGAGATGCTATTTTTTCACAGCTGTTTTGTGTGACCTCTAAACAGTAACATAACCGAAAAAGAAATTAAAAAAAATGAAAATTATGGTTGACAGGGAAAAAAAAAGCTGATACAATGTCTAATGTCGCTGAGCGAGATATAAAAAGAGCGAAAGACGACAGAAAAGAAATATTCTGAGTAGATTTCGGCAGAGCCGAGATTTGAATTCACACACGGAGAGGTATCGAAGCGGTCATAACGAGGCGGTCTTGAAAACCGTTTGTCCGAAAGGGCGCGTGGGTTCGAATCCCACCCTCTCCGCTCAAACTCAGAAAACAGAATGAGATTGATTGTTCAGGCATGTATGGAGAAGTACCCAAGCTGGCTGAAGGGGCTCCCCTGGAAAGGGAGTAGGTCGTTGATAGCGGCGCGAGGGTTCAAATCCCTCCTTCTCCGTTTGATTCAATAAAATGAATCAAAAAAAGTTCTTGACAAAAGCAAATGACTTTGATAGAATATCAGAGTTGCTGATCGAGAGAACAGCTTCAAAAAAGAAATTCAAAAAAATAAAAAAGTTCTTGACAGAGGAAACTGCTTCTGATATAATAAACGAGCTGTTCCGAGCCGGAACGACAGAGAACCTTGATAACTAAACAGTAAAACACATCCTCGAAAGTTCTGAAAGTAAAATTCAAAA
>JALEOU010000106.1 GCA_022766945.1 Fusicatenibacter sp.
CAAAAGAGACCTCATAACTCATGTTTGGGCAAAGAAGATATCCACTTTTGACCTATACAAGGCAAATGAAAATTTCAGCATGTTTTTTAGAAAAACTTATGGCAGCGTCAGCTACCTGGCTGAACTGTAACAAACCGTTACCGTTCAGACGACAACAGACGCTGTGCAGTCTGAAAAAGTATCCGTGGTTTATGCAATTACTGTTTTTACACCAAAATATACAAGAACAATCACTCCAAGAACAATCCGATACCAACCAAAAACCTTGAAGTCATGCTTTCTGATATACTGCATAAGGAATTTGATCGCAAGAATCGACACCAGAAATGCTACTGCCATTCCCACAATCATGATCGCTACTTCTGTTCCTGTAAATGCCAGTCCGTGTTTCAACAGTTTAAGCAGACTCGCACCGAACATGACCGGGATTGCAAGGAAAAATGTATACTCTGCTGCAAGTTCCCTGGATGCTCCAAGAAGGATTCCTCCGATAATCGTAGCGCCCGACCGTGAGGTACCTGGAACGATGGAAAGAAGCTGAAATATTCCGATATACAGAGCTGTTTTCCAGCTGATTTCCTTCATTTTTGTGATCGTTGGTGTTCTTTTTTTGTTGTAATTCTCAATCAAAATAAACAACACACCATAGATGATCAGCATCAGCGCAACGATTACATAATTCATCAGATGTTCTTCAATCCAGTCATTGAATGCCAGCCCGATCACTGCTGCAGGGAGGCAGGAAACCAGGATTTTGAACCACATAATAATCTTATCCAGATAGCAGTAATGATCCACAAAGTTCTGAATTGCAAGAAGGGCTTTTACATCACTTGGATTTGCAAAATAACTCTTTTGTTTTGCCTTCACTTTGGTATGGAAAGGCCATAGATCCCAAAAATAGATGACTACAACTGCCAGAATCGCGCCCAGCTGTATCACAACTTCAAACACATTTTTAAAATCATTGCTGACATGTAAAGTCACCAGTTCGTCCACCAGTATCATGTGACCCGTGCTGCTGATAGGGAGCCACTCTGTGATTCCCTCTACAATGCCAAGGAGCAGAACTTTCAACCACTCAACAATATTCATATACTTGTACCTCTCCTGTTCTTATCAGTTTTTCTTTAGCAGTCTACTATGAATCTATCATAGTTATGTCAAAAATACAAGATCAGCGATGAATTTTCACCAGAGAAAGAACCGGCGCGAAAAATAGATTCTCCGCGCCGGTTCTTTCTTTATCTTCGGTCAACTGTTGCGATATCAATCAATGTCAGTTTTCTGACATCGGTGTTCTCCAGACTCGTCACAAGTGCTGTGGCAGTATCCAGACTCGTGAGTACATTAACGCCGGTCTCAATGGCATTTCGGCGGATCACAAATCCGTCTTTTGCGTGTTCTACACCCTGTGACGGGGTATCGATGACCAGGTCAATCCGATGGCCAAGAATCAGATCCATCAGATTGGGTGATGGCTGCTCAATCTTGTTAGTGCGGATTGCATCTACTCCATTTTCCTTGAGCACCTTTGCGGTACCTCTGGTAGCGTAAATCCGATAGCCGAGTGCCTGGAAACGCCGCGCAATCGGAATAATATCCTGCTTGTCATCCTCCCTCACAGTGATGATCATATTTTTATACTTCGGAAGGTTAATACCTGCGCCAAGGAACGCTTTATACAGCGCCTCGTTGAAGGTCTTTGCGATGCCAAGACACTCCCCTGTGGATTTCATTTCCGGTCCAAGGGCAATATCCGCTCCCCGGATTTTCTCAAAGGAAAATACCGGCATCTTGATGGCAATGTAATCTGCCTCCTTCTGCAGTCCCGGTTCATAACCCAGCTCACGGATGGTATGCCCCAGAATCACTCTGGTGGCAAGTGGTACAATCGGGATTCCTGTTACCTTACTGATATATGGCACAGTACGGGAAGAACGCGGGTTTACTTCAATAACATATACCTCTTCTCCACACACAATAAACTGAATGTTAATCATACCGATGACATGCAGTGATTTTGCCAGGCGTTTGGTATATTCTACGATGGTATCTTTCGCCTGCCAACTGATGCTCTGCGCCGGATATACGGAAATACTGTCCCCGGAATGTACACCTGCGCGCTCGATATGTTCCATAATACCTGGAATCAGAATATCAGTTCCGTCACAAACCGCATCTACCTCGATTTCTTTTCCCTGAAGGTATTTGTCTACCAGAATCGGATGCTCCTGGGCAATCCGGTTGATGATTCCGATAAATTCATCCACATCCTCATCACTGATGGCGATCTGCATTCCCTGGCCGCCAAGCACATAGGAAGGACGCACCAGCACCGGATATCCCAGCTCATTGGCTGCCTTTTTTGCTTCCTCGGCTGTAAATACTGTGTGTCCCTTCGGACGCGGAATCCGGCACTGCTCAAGAATCTCGTCGAACAGTTCACGGTCCTCAGCGGCATCCACATTTTCCGCAGAAGTTCCAAGAATCGGCACACCCATCTTAATCAGTGCTTCCGTCAGCTTGATTGCAGTCTGTCCGCCAAACTGTACCACCGCTCCATCCGGATGTTCAATATTCACCACATTTTCCACATCTTCCGGTGTCAGCGGCTCAAAATACAACTTATCCGCAATATCAAAATCCGTACTAACCGTTTCCGGATTGTTATTGATAATGATGGTTTCATAACCTTCTTTTTTGAATGCCCAGGTACAATGGACGGAGCAGAAGTCAAACTCGATACCCTGGCCGATTCGGATCGGTCCGGATCCGAGAACCAGCACTTTTTTCCGGTCATTGGTTCCGATTGCCTCATTTTCTCCACCATATACCGAATAGTAGTACGGAGTGGTAGCAGCAAATTCAGCAGCACAGGTATCTACCATCTTGTAAGCAGCGGTAATCCCGTACTGATTTCTCAGTTCTTTGATTTCCTGCTCTGTCCTTCCGGTAAGTTTTCCTACCAGATAGTCCGGGAATTCCAGCCGTTTTGCCTCACGCAGAAGATCTTCCGTCAGCTCTTTTTTCTTTAATGCCTGTTCCATCTCTACCAGAATCGCAATCTTGTCAATAAACCAGATATCAATTCGGGTGATATCATGAATCTGCTCATAAGAAATACCGCGACGCACTGCTTCCGCAATTCTCCAGATTCTCATATCATCAACAATCGCAAGTTCTTCCACCAGTTCTTCCTCAGAAAGATGACCAAAATCATACGACATCAATGAATCTACATGCTGTTCCAGAGAACGGATTGCTTTCATCAGCGCACCTTCGAAGTTATTACAGATGCTCATAACCTCTCCGGTTGCCTTCATCTGTGTAGTCAGTGTACGCTTTGCGCTGATAAACTTATCAAACGGCAGACGCGGAATCTTTACTACACAGTAATCGAGCATAGGCTCAAAGCTTGCGTAGGTTTTTCCGGTAATTGCATTCGGGATCTCATCCAGCGTATAGCCAAGTGCAATTTTGGCCGCCACTTTTGCAATCGGATATCCCGTTGCTTTAGAAGCCAGCGCCGAGGAACGGCTGACACGCGGATTTACCTCAATGACACAATACTCAAAGCTTTCCGGATGCAGTGCATACTGCACATTACATCCGCCGGTTATGCCAAGTTCTGTGATAATGTTCAAAGCGGAAGTACGAAGCATCTGATACTCTTTGTCTCCCAGTGTCTGAGACGGTGCCACTACAATACTGTCTCCGGTATGAACGCCGACGGGGTCGATGTTTTCCATGTTACATACTGTGATGCAGTTGCCTGCACCGTCGCGCATTACCTCGTATTCGATTTCTTTCCAGCCGGCGATACAGCGTTCAACCAGAACTTCACCCACGCGTGAAAGACGGAGACCGTTGGAGAGAATTTCCACCAGTTCTTCTTCATTATTGGCAATACCGCCGCCGCTTCCTCCCAGTGTATACGCAGGGCGAAGCACTACCGGATATCCGATTTGATTGGTAAAATCGATACCAGCCTGTACATCCCGTACCACAAGGGATGCCGCTACCGGCTCTCCGATCTTCTCCATCGTATCTTTGAATTCCTGACGGTCCTCTGCCTTTTTGATTGTTGCGGCTGTAGTTCCGATCAGGCGAACATGATTCTCTTTTAAGAAGCCTTTTTCCTCCAGCTCCATCGCCAGATTCAGTCCGGCCTGTCCTCCCAGTGTCGGAAGAATACTGTCCGGTTTCTCTTTCTGGATCAGCTGCTCTACTACTTCCACCGTCAGAGGCTCAATATAAACTCTGTCTGCAATATCTTTATCTGTCATAATGGTCGCAGGATTGGAATTTAGGAGTACAACCTCCATTCCTTCCTCTTTCAGCGAACGGCAGGCCTGTGTTCCCGCATAATCAAATTCCGCTGCCTGACCGATTACAATCGGACCGGATCCGATGACCAGAACTTTTTTGATATTTGGATTCTTTGGCATTATCGATTTCCTCCCATCATCTCAAGAAAACGGTCAAACAGGTATCCGGAATCCTGCGGACCAGGGCATGCCTCCGGATGAAACTGTACAGTGAAAATATTTTTCCCGACATATTTCAGTCCCTCATTTGTTCCGTCGTTGACATTTACAAAAGCCGGTACTGCGACAGCGGGATCCAGCGTATCTGTATCAACCACATAGCCATGGTTCTGAGATGAAATATAAACTCTTCCGGTTGTCAAATCTTTTACCGGATGATTTCCGCCGCGATGGCCGTATTTCATTTTATGTGTATCCGCACCGGTTGCCAAAGCCATCAGCTGATGTCCGAGACAGATTGCAAAGATCGGCACATCAGAATCATACATTTTTTTAATCTCTCGAATAATCGAAACACACTCTTTGGGATCTCCAGGACCGTTTGACAGCATAATTCCATCCGGATTTGCTTCCAGGATCTCTTCTGCGGTTGTAAGTGCCGGATAAATTGTCACTTCACACCCACGCTGATGTAAAGAACGTGCAATGTTGTTTTTTGCTCCCAGATCCAGAAGTGCAACTTTGAAGCCTTTTCCTTTCATTACACTCTTTTCCTGGCAGGTCACTTTCTCTACCACTTTACCAGTATGATATTCTTTTAACTTTGGAATGATTTCTTCAAGATTATAATGTTCATTGGTGGTAATCATGCCGTTCATGGTACCCTTTTCACGGAGAATCCGGGTAAGAGCACGGGTATCAATACCGGCGATTCCTGGGATATCGAATTTCTTCAAAAAGTTCTGAATGGTGTCCTGGCAACGAAAGTTGCTGGGAAGACGTGATAATTCTCTTACAATATAGCCATCGGGCCAGGGTCGCAGCGACTCCTGATCGTCATAACAGATTCCGTAATTGCCAATGAGCGGATAGGTCATACAGACAGCCTGCCCTGCATAGGAGGGATCAGTCAGCACTTCCAGATAACCGGTCATTGATGTATTAAATACGATTTCGCTGATCACTTCTTTTTGTGAACCGATACTGATTCCGGTAAAGACATGTCCATCTTCCAATATTAGAAAAGCTTTCATCATTCCACCGTTTCCTTTCTCCTGTTGTTCGCTTTTACAAAAAGAGCTGCCACTTCTGGCGTTTCACCGGGGCATAAACTGTCCTTCGAACCTTCCTTGGCGGCATACTCTAATCTTCAAGATTTTATCACAACATTTTTCCCATTTCAACTGTTTTCCGCAAATTTTATTCAGGTCACTGTTCAGATAGTTACTGTTCAGAGGTCATATGAAACAGCTATGGAAAAACAGTATCTCGACATAGACGCGCTTATCCTCCTTCCAAACACAGCGGTACTAAATTCGTTGGGCTAAATAAAGCCCATCTCATTAACAACCGTTACAGTTCAGCCAGGTAGCAAATGAAGAGAAACCAAAACAGGCCAGTCAGGAAAAAACTGGCCTCCCTTCATGTAGCTCCACAATACTCTGGAAGATTTTTTTGCCTCTTCGTTTCACGGTCTCTATGAAACTCATGA